>JAFVWD010000093.1 GCA_017501865.1 Clostridia bacterium
AAAAAATACAGGATTCATTGCAAACTGATTTCAGCATTGGTAATACACAAAATTTTCTGAGCTGAAAATGATGTGAGTTCGAAATTTAGCATTTTTGCAAGAAAACGCAACGAATTTGCAAAATTCCTTGACAAAAATAGAGAGCAAAACTAATATTTATAGTATTAAAATAATTAAATTTTTAGGGAGATGTAAAAATGAAGAAAATTTTAAGTCTTATTTTAGCAATTGTTATTTTAGGTACATTTGTTTCCGTACCGATAACAGCAAATGCGGCAAGTGTTAATGATTTGACGTTTGCCTTGAAAAAGGATGGTAAGTCGTATTATGTAAAGGATTGCTCCGGAAGTGCCTGGGGGGAAATTGTGATTCCGTCTACATATAAAGGTTTACCGGTAACTGCCATAGGTACAAGTGCATTTCTTGAATGTAATGCACTTACAGGTGTAACAATTCCTAATAGCATAACAAGCATAGGGGAGTATGCTTTTGTTAAATGCGTATCACTTGTAAGCTTAACAATTCCGGGCAGTGTAAAAAGTATGGCAAAGGGTGCTTTTCAATTCTGTGAATCACTTGAAAAGGTAACAATTTCAAGTGGTGTGTCAAGTATAAGTGAATATAACTTTGCAGGCTGTATTTCTCTCAAAACCATAACAATTCCAAGTAGTGTGAAAAGTATCGGAGAGTATGCTTTTGCTGACTGTAAAGCTCTTAAAACCGTGAAATTGCCACTCGCTGTAACAGATATAGGTGCGAATGCTTTTTCCGGTTGTTCAGCTCTTAAAAGCATTGTAATTCCAAATAGTGTAAAAAGTATAGGACTTGAAGCTTTCGATGATTGCAAGGCTCTCACAAGTATAACAATTCCCGGTAGTGTAACAAGCATAGGTGATAAAGCTTTCGGATATTATTATGAGCACCCGGAGGACAGATTTAACGGGCAGACTCAAATCCAAAAAAATAAGAATCTCGGTATTTATGGTGTAAAGGGCAGTAAGGCAGAAAAATATGCAAAGGACAATGGCTTTAAATTCACTGAATTAAAGTCAATAGCAACACCTACTGTAAAGGTAGCAAATTCTGTGAAAGGTGTAAATGTTACATGGAACCCGACAGCACATGCTGAGAAGTATGTTGTTTACCAAAAAGCATATAACGCAAAGACTAAAAAGTGGAGTAGCTGGAAAGCGTTAAAAACCACTACAGCAGAAAGCTATGTTGACACAACAGTAAAATTAGGAGAAAGCTATAATTATACTGTAAAAGCAATTTTTGGAAACATAAAAAGCGGTATAAAGAGCAGTTCAACAATAAAATATAACGCAACTCCTGCAGTAAAGGTTACAAATGCAAGTAACGGCATAAAGGTAACCTGGTCAAAGGTAGCAAATGCAACAGGTTACACAGTATTTTCTTCAACCTACAACTCAAAAACTAAGAAATGGTCAGGTTGGAAAAACAGAGGTACAGCAGGTAAAGACAAAACTGCGTGGGTAGACAAAACTGCAAAAGCAGGTGCTACTTGCAGGTACACAGTACGTGCAAAATACGGTAGTACTTTAAGTAGTTATAAATCAAGCGCAAGTCTTGTACGTTTGGTTAATCCGACAGTAAAAGCAGCAATTACTTCTGATGGTATAAAAGTAACCTGGAACAAAATTGCAGGTGCAAAAAACTACAAGGTTTACCGCGCAGAATATGTAAACGGAAAGTTGAGTAGCTGGAAGGGTTTAAAAACTACGGACAACAAAACCTTTGCATTTGTAGACAAAACTGCAAAAACAGGTGTAACATATAAATACACGGTTCGTGCAGTAAATGGTAGCAATACGAGTGCATATACCGCGAGCGGAAACGTTAAGCGCTAACGCCCTTAACGAATGATGAATTTCGGGACCTGAGGTCGGCAATTATAATTGAATAACGAAACAAACCCT
>JAFVWD010000094.1 GCA_017501865.1 Clostridia bacterium
GGCTGGAAGCAGCTTAAGATAACAACAGGCTTAAGCTACGTAGATACAACTACAAAAATAGGTACATATTACAGCTATGCTGTTCGTGCAGTTAATGATACATTTAAGAGTTCGTTTAAGGCAACTAAAGGTTTAAAATATAATGTTAAACCTGTTGTAACAGTAGCTAACGCAGCTAATGGTATAAAGGTTTCATGGAGCACAGTAGCAAATGCAACAGGCTACACAGTTTACTCTTCAACATACAATGCAAAGACTAAGAAATGGTCCGGTTGGAAGAATCGTGGAACTGCCAAAGCAACTGCTACTTATTGGGTAGATAAAAAAGCTAAGGCAGGTACTTACTATAAGTACACAGTTCGTGCTGTTTATGGAAGTGCGTTGACCAGTTATCAAGCTTCCGCAAACGTTATTCGTTTGTTAAACCCAACAGTTAAAGTAGCAAAGGCAAGTAACGGAATTAAAGTTACTTGGAATAAAATTGCAGGTGCTAAGAACTATAAAGTTTACAGAGCAACATATGCAACGGTAAATGGAGTGGTTGGAGCGTAATTGCAACAACAAATAACAAAACAATTGCTCTTACCGATAAATCAGCAAAAAAAGGTGTTGTTTATAAATACACAGTTCGTGCTGTTAACGGTAAAAACGCAAGTGCATTTACTGCAAGTAGTAATATAAAAAGATAAAACAAAAAACTCGATGGAGTAAAATCCATCGAGTTTTTTTATGTTATCATTAATCAAAGAGATAAACTCTTGTTTCGTAAGGTTTTGTTTTGAAACCATTTGAGGTAACAGCAGGGTAATTGTAGTTTGAAAGAACAAGATTACCTTTAGTAAGATCGAAACCTTTCGGAGCAACAAACTGAACCTCTTTATCTGTGAAAGAGTTGATTACGAGTAATTTCTTTCCTTCGTACTCTCTTTCATAAACATAAAGCTCTTTGCTTTTTTTGAAATGCTCTTTATAAGAGCCATAAATAACAATTTCGTTTTCTTTTCTGAATTTTAAAAGCTTTCTGTAGTAGTTAAGAACACTATCAGGATCTTTCTCTGCAGCCTCAACGTTAACTTCTTTGTAGTTATCGTTTAATTTGAACCAAGGTTTATCAGCAGTAGTGAATCCTGCATTCTTTTCAGCAGACCATTGAACAGGTGTTCTTGCGTTATCTCTTGAAGCATAGTTTGCAAGCTTAAGGGCTTTATCTGCTCCCATAATTGATTTTGCAACACCGTAGTTATTAACTGTTGAAACATCAGTGAATTCATCAATGCTCTCAAAAGTCGGGTTTGTCATACCAATTTCCTGGCCTTGGTAAATGAAGGGTGTACCACTCTGGCAAATATACATTGTAGCGAGCATTTTTGCACTTTCAACTCTATACTCAACACTACCGTAACGGTTAATAATACGAGGCTGGTCGTGGTTTTCTATGTAGAGAGCATTCCAAGCTTTTCCGTAAAGCTCGTTCTGCCATCTTGAAAATACCTTTTTGAGCTTCTTTAAATTAAAGCTTGTTTTGAACCAGCTGTAGAAAAGACAGTCGGCAGCCATATGCTCAAAATGGAACATAGTGTTAAGCTGTTGATTTTCGCCTTCAGTAATATGTTTAAGAGCGTTTTTGGTTGTCATCATCGGAGCTTCACCAACAGTAAAGCAGTCATAGTGGTCATAAACATCACGCTTGAATTCCATAAGATATTCATCAAGATGCGGACCGTGCATATATTTTTCGATACCTGTTGCAACAGGGAACCAGTATGGACTTGAAGGAAGTCCCTCTTTTTTAGAGATGAAGGTAATAACATCTTCTCTGAAGCCATCAACACCCATATCAAGCCAGAATTTCATAATATCCTTCACTTCTTCACGAACCTTTGGATTATCCATATTCAGGTCAGGTTGTTCAATTGCGAAAAGGTGGAGATAATATTCATCCAATTTTTCATTGTATTCCCATGCGGGACCCGCAAAAGTTGACATCCAGTTGTTAGGTCTGCGTTTACCTTTACCTTTGCGCCAATAATAATAATCGTGATACTGACTGTCAGGTTCTTCAATACTTTTTTTGAACCATTCATGCTGGTCGGAGGTGTGGTTAACAACAAGATCCATAATAACCTTCAGACCGCGTTTATGAGCTCCGTCCAAAACTTCCTTGAATTCCTCAAGAGTTCCGTATTCAGGTTGGATGCTTTTGTAGTCAGCAATGTCATATCCGTAGTCTTTTTGCGGTGACTTATAAAGAGGCGAGAACCAGATTGCATCTACACCGATGCTTTTGATGTAATCTAACTTTGAAAGTACACCCTTAAGGTCGCCTATACCGTCGCCGTCACCATCGCAGAAGGAACGTGGCCATACCTGGTAAACAGCCATTTCCTTGTACCAAGATTTCAACATTTAAAATCCCTCATTTCTTCTGAAATTATATATAGACATAGTATCACAAAAATTCTTGTTTTACAACACTTGTTTGTCATTTTAGCAAAATGTCGAAATATTTAATTAACAATTTGGTAAAAAAATACTATATACTTTTCTTTGTCTTTATAGTATAATACCAATGATTATTTACATATTGTTTTTTATGAGGGATTATAAAATGAAAAAAACTACGAAAATTCTTGCTGCTGTCGCAGTTTCCATTGTTATTATTGCAACTATTGCAACAGTCAGTTTATATAAAGATAATAGCAGTGTTTTACCTGCTGAAACAACAGGTATTCCTTCAACAACTGCTTATATTCCACCTACTGAAACTGAGTCGTGGTTTGATTGGAATGCATTTGCAAGCACTCTCGATTTATCTACCGAACCGGATTCATCTCTTCTGGATCCTTCAGCTTCAACGACAGTAGTTCCGTCTACAAATAATGTTGTTATCAGTGTTGTTTATCCGAGTGATTATCAATTCCCGACGGCACCTCAGATTTCTGTGCCTCCCGTTGTAAGTCAGTCACAACAGCCTGTTTCATCAACAGCTGCGCCGACAAAACCGGCAGAAACAACTGTTAAGGAGGTTACGCCTGAATTGCATCCGTATGAATATACGATTTATGATGGCGAAATTACATTAGATAAATATATCGGTGATAGTAAAACTCCTCTTATTCCTGCAGAAATTGACGGTAAGCCTGTTACTGTTATAGGGCGAGATTGTTTTAACGGAACAAAGGGTAAAAATATTGAATCAGTTATAATTACAAGCAATGTTACAAAAGTCGGTGTTGCTGCTTTTAAAAATTGCTCTAATTTGGAAAGAGTTGTTTTCACAGATGATACAAGTGTTGAAATCGGCGCGTCTGCGTTTGCAAACTGTACATCCTTAAACAGAGTATGTCTTTCTTCGCAAACTGTTTCAATTGGCGCTAATGCATTCGAAAATTGCTCCTCGCTTGGTGACCTCGCAATTCCTGCGACTGTAAAAGAAATCGGACCTAATGCTTTTTTAGGTTGTTCAAAGATTAAGATAAGATGTAAGCAGGACTCGGAAGCACATGCTACTGCGCTGAGATATGAAATTCCGTATGTTTTAGAATAATTTTTCGGCTGTGAAAAACGAAGGTTTTTTACAGCCGTTTTTTAACATAAATTTATTTTTTTAATATACTGTATTAGAAATGATTTACAAAAGAGATTTTAACAACTTTTCGTTTTTATGATTATTTCTATAATTTGTGTCAAAAATAGGAATGTAAAAACATAACATCGGAGAGTGATACAGTGACGATTAAAAGAGGCGATATTTATTATGCTGATTTAAGCCCGGTTATTGGTTCTGAGCAGGGTGGTGTCAGACCCGTACTTATTGTTCAGAATAATGTTGGAAATAAGTATAGCCCAACAGTTATTGCTGCGGCTATTACAAGCCAGAAATTCAAAACTAATCTACCTACACATATAAGTGTAAATGCAAATGATTGCGGGCTTTCTAAGGATTCCATAGTTTTGTTGGAGCAAATAAGAACTTTGGACAAACAACGACTAAAAGAACGTATGGGAAATTTACCGGAAAATGATATGAACAGAATAGACAAGGCTCTTTCTGTAAGCTTCGGACTTTTAGATGATAGTATAGTATAATTTTACGAGAGGTTTACCTCTCGTTTTTATTTACTTGACAATGTATTTTTTATGGTGTAAAATATCGATAAGTAATATATACAATGAGTATTTGTCGTATTTGGAGGTTTTTTTATGGCAAGAAGATTTTTTACATCAGAATCTGTAACAGAAGGACATCCTGACAAGGTTTGTGACTGCGTTTCAGATGCGATTTTAGATGCGATTTTAGCACAGGATAAGCAAGCGAGAGTTGCTTGTGAAACAACTTGTACTACAGGTGTTGTTACCGTTATGGGTGAGATTACCACCACCGCACAGATAGATATTCCGCAGATCGTTCGCGAAACCCTTTGTGAGATTGGATATAACGGTCCCGACGCAGGCTTCGACGGCAATACCTGTGCCGTTATTACTTCCATCGATAAGCAGTCGCCCGA
>JAFVWD010000095.1 GCA_017501865.1 Clostridia bacterium
GCTTCTCGAAGCAGGTGTTCATTTCGGTCACCAAACAAGAAGATGGAACCCTAAAATGGCTCAATACATCTTCACAGAAAGAAATGGTATTTATATCATCGACCTTCAGAAGACTGTTAAAAAGCTCGAAGAAGCTTACACATTCATTAACCAGATCGCTCAGGATGGCGGTGAGGTTCTCTTTGTAGGTACAAAGAAACAAGCTCAGGATTCTATTAAAGAAGAAGCAGAACGTTGCGGAATGTCTTTCGTTAATGCTCGTTGGCTTGGTGGTATGCTTACAAACTTCAACACAATTCAGAGAAGAATTAAGAGACTTGCTCAGTTAAAGGCAATGGCTGAAGACGGCACTTTTGATCTTCTTCCTAAGAAAGAAGTTATAAAGCTCAACCTTGAAAGAGAAAAACTTGAAAAATTTATGGGCGGCATTACAGAAATGAAGAAAATGCCTGCAGCAATGTTCATTGTTGACCCAAGAAAAGAAAGAATTGCAGTTCTTGAAGCAAAGAAACTCGGTATTCCGATTGTTGCTATTGTTGATACAAACTGTGATCCTGATGAAATTGATTATGTAATTCCTGGTAACGATGATGCTATCCGTGCAGTAAAACTTATTGCAGGTGCAATGGCAGATGCTATTATTGCAGGTCGTCAAGGTTTACAGACAATTGCTTCAGAAGAAGTTGCTGAGGAAGCAGTTACTGAGGAAGCAGACGCTGAATAATTAAACTTTTATAATAAGGCGGAATGCACTTCCGCCTTCTTTTTAAATTAAAGGAGGAAACTAAAATGGCATTTACAGCTCAAGACGTTAAAGTATTAAGAGAAAAAACAGGCGTTGGTATGATGGAGTGTAAAAAAGCTCTTACAGAAGCTGACGGCGATATGGATAGAGCTTTTGAAATTCTTCGTGAAAGAGGCCTTGCAGCTTCTGAGAAGAAAGCAAGCAGAATTGCAGCAGAAGGTGCAGTTATTGCTTACACAGACGAAGACTCGAAAGTTACAGTTCTTCTTGAAATCAACTCAGAAACAGACTTCGTTGGTAAAAATGAAAAATTCCAGGAATTCGGTCTTAACGTTGCTAAAACTATTGCTGCTAACAAACCTGCTTCAGTTGAAGCGCTTGCTGACCTTCCGCTTGTTGGTACAGATAGAACAGTTGCAGAAGGCCTTAACGACCTCATTCTTGTTATTGGTGAAAATATTAAAATCCGTCGTTTCGAAATTGTTGAAGGTGATGTTGTAACATACATTCACGCAGGTGGTTCAGTAGGTGTTGCGGTTAAGTTTGAAACAAATCTTACAGATAAGTCTGAATTTGTTGCAATGGGTAAAAACATTGCTATGCAGATTGCTGCTATGAGCCCTGAGTATCTTAGCCAGGATTCAATTTCTGCAGATGAACTTGCAAAGATGAAATCTATCACAATTGATTCTTCACTTAATAAACCGGAATCACTTCCAAAGCCAATTCTTACAGCTCTTTTCGACAAAGCAATTGCAGAAAATCTTTTCAGTGAAGAAGATGCTGCTGCTTATGAAGAAAACAAAAAGAGTCAGTATCTCTTTAACTTCCTTTCAAAAGAAGCTGTTGCTACTCTTGCTTCGCTTGCTGTTGCAGGTAAAGAAGAATACATTAACAACAAAATCTTCTCAGGCGCAGTTGAAGGTCGTATTAAGAAACAGATTAAAGAAATCTGCCTTCTTGAACAAGCTTTCGTTCGTTCAGACATTTTCGACGGTACAGTTGCAGGCTATGTTGCAAACGTTGCAAAAACAACCGGTGCTGATATCAAAGTTGAAAGCTTTATACGTCTTGTAAAAGGTGAAGGTCTTGAAAAGAGAGAAGACAACTTTGCTGATGAAGTTGCAAATATGGTAAAATAATTTAGTTTACTGATTTAAGCGGTACTCAGATGAGTATCGCTTTTTTTTATTTTCTTGACATTTATCATAGTCCATATTATAATTTTTTTATTCTCAGAATTAATGGTGTTTATATGAAGATTTTTGAAATAAATTCAGGTAATTACGGTAGTACAGGCAACATAATGTTAAATATCGCAAAAACTGCACGTGAAAAAGGTAGCGAGGTAAAAGTTGCTTACCGAAAATCAAGAAGTACCACTGATAGTAGTGATTTTGAAGAAATACCTGTCGGAAATAGTTTTTTCGGATTAACTCACAGAATTTTTTCAGAATTATCAGGGCTTGAAGGGTGCTTTTCAATTATTCCTACATTAAAATTAGTAAAGCAGATTAAAAAATTTTCTCCCGATATTATTCATTTGCATATTTTACACGGATGGTACATTAATTTACCTATACTTTTTAGATTTTTAAAAAAAATAAATATTCCTGTTGTTTGGACAATGCATGATTGTTGGGCATTTACAGGTCATTGCCCACATTTTCAAATCGCTGAATGCGAAAAATGGAAAAGTGGTTGTGAAAATTGCCCTCAATATAAGGGTTACCCCTATTCAAAGGTTGATAATTCTAAATTAATGTACAATTTAAAAAAGAAATATTTTTCTTCACTTGAAAATCTTACAATTGTTACACCTTCTCAATGGTTGAAGGATTTAATTAAGCAGTCATTTCTAAATAGATATGATGTCAAGGTTATTAATAATGGTATAAATCTTTCTGTTTTTAAACCTGTAAATTCTGATTTCAGAACAAAAAATAATATTAGGGATGATGAATTCTTAATATTGGGTGTTGCTTATGATTGGGATGAAAAAAAGGGTGTGGACATATTTGAAAGGCTTTCAAAAGATTTACCTGAAAAATATAAAATAGTCTTAATAGGTACTGATGAAGCCAGTGAAAAAAGATTACCGGAAGGTATTATAAAAATAAGAAAAACAAAAAATCAGGAAGAATTAGTTTCAATTTATTCTTGTGCCGATTTATTTGTTAATCCGACGCGAGAGGATACTTATCCTACGGTTAATATGGA
>JAFVWD010000096.1 GCA_017501865.1 Clostridia bacterium
TAGGGGCAAACCTGTGGTTGCCCGTCACAATGCATTAAATTTTATTTAAATACTGAAAATGAGAGAACGAGGGGGATCTGCGGTCGGCAATTTATAATTGAATAACGACAAAAGCTGTCATTTCAATTCATATGAAATGACAGCTTTTTTGTTATCAGTAATTTTTTATTTGTTTTCACTTAAGAATTTTTCTTCAGGTGAAACCTCGATGCAAGGACATTCTATTTCATTTGCAATGAAGTTCGGGTTAGCCCAATGAACAGCATTTGTAATAATTTTCTGCACTTCGGGAATATGGTATGTAGGGTTTGACTCGTGTCCCGGTTGGAAGTAGAAAACTCTTCCTAAGCCTTTGTTCCATGCACAACCTGAACGGAAAACCTCACCGCCTGAGAACCAACCAATGAAAATGAGCTCATCAGGAGTCGGAACATCAAAACGTTCACCGTACATTTCTTCAACAGGAATAACTATTTGTTCAGGAACATCTTTTGCTATTTCGTGCGAAGGAAGTACACACCAGAGTCTTTCTCTGTCGCCGTCGCGCCATTTTAATGAGCAGGTAGAACCCATAAGTCTTTTAAACGGTTTTGAGAAATGTGCAGAGTGAAGAGCTATAAATCCCATACCACACATAACTCTGTTGTAGATTTTTTCAACTAATTCATCAGGAACCTTGTCGTGGTGACAGTGTCCCCACCATATAAGAACATCTGTTGAATTAAGAACATCGTCAGAAAGACCGCAGTTTTCTTCATCCAAAGTAGCGGTTCTGACATTCAGTTCTTTGTCTTTATCTAAAAAATCCTTGATGCAGTTGTGAATACCGTCAGGGTAAACAGCTTTTACTTCATCATCTTCTCTTTCGTGACGAAATTCATTCCAGACAGTTACATTTATCATTTTTGTTACCACCTTTAATTTAGACTTTAATTAAATAATATCACTTTATAAAAATAAGTCAATAAATAATATTGTTTTTGACAGCATAAAATGATAAAATAAAATTGTGAGTTCGAAACCATCCTCACCTGAGCTGTGGCTCTAAATCAAAACTATGGAGATGCAAAAATGAAAAACAGAAAGAAAATCCGCAATATTGCGGTGGGTGCGTCTGTAGCCGCACTCTACGTTGTGCTGACATATCTCGCAAATGTGTTGGGTCTTGCAAGCGGTGCTGTTCAGGTAAGACTTTCAGAAATTCTGACAGTAATGCCGGTGCTTACTCCTGCGGCAATACCGGGGCTTTTTGTGGGATGCTTGTTAGCGAATGTTCTTACCGGATGTGCTTTATGGGATGTAATTTTCGGAAGCATAGCAACATTGCTGGGTGCAGTAGGTACCTATCTTTTGAGAAAATATGAGTTGCTTGCTGTGTTGCCGCCTATAATAGCAAATGCAGTTATAGTTCCTTTTGTCTTGCTGTTTGTGTATTCGTTAGAGGGTACTTACCTTTATTTTTTTGCGACAGTAGGCATAGGCGAAATTATTTCTTGCGGGATTTTTGGAACAATATTGCTAAAAAGTTTTAAAAATAGTCGCTTTAAATTGTGAAAAGTTTGTAAAAATAGTTTATTTTTTATGAAAAATGTAGTATAATGAACTAAATAATGTTTTTAGTATACACAGGAAAGGATTTCCTTTATGAATATAGAACAAGTTTTAGAAAATGCCAAAAGAATACATTTTATAGGAATCGGAGGCAGCGGAATGTGTCCGCTTGCTGAAATTCTTCACGAAAAGGGTTATTATCTTACAGGCTCTGACAATAATGAAACAGATACACTTAAAAGAATAAGAAAGCTTGGTATACCTGTAACACTCGGTCAGAAGGCAGAAAATGTTGACGGTGCAGATATGGTTGTTTTTACAGCTGCACTTCTTCCGGATAATCCTGAACTTGTTGCGGCGAAAACAAAAGGGATACCAACTTTTGAAAGAAGCAAGCTTTTTGGTGCGGTGACACGCAAATATAATAACTGCATAGGTGTTTGCGGTACTCACGGAAAAACAACTGTAACCTCTATGATTTCGCAAATACTTATAGAAAACGGTTTTGACCCGTCTGCAGTAATAGGCGGTAAATTACCTCTTACAGGTACAAACGGCAGAGTCGGCAAAACAGAAACACTTATTTGTGAGGCTTGTGAATACAAGGATACTTTTCTCGATTTGTCACCCGATGTAAGTGTAATTCTTAATATCGACTGTGACCATATGGAGTACTTTAAAACACTTGATAATTTAATTGCATCCTTCACAAAATTTGCTTCTATGTCAAAGGTTGTAATTTTCAACGGCGATGATGACAATACTATTAAGAGTGTTGCGGAGTTAAAAGACAAGGAGCGTATTACGTTCGGAAGTGACGCAACAAATACTTATTATTATAAAAATCTTGAATGGGTTCACGGTGCATTCCCTAAGTTTACTGTTTTTAAGAATGGTGAGAATTTAGGTGAAATTGAGCTCAGTGTGCCGGGTGAGCACAATATTTTAAATGCTCTCGGCGCAATTGCTACTGCTATGTATTGCGGTGCAACATTTGAACAATGTAAAGAAAGTCTTTATAATTTCAAGGGTGCAGGTCGCCGATTTGAAATTTTAGGAGAATATAACGGTGCAGTTATTGTTGATGACTATGCTCACCATCCTAAAGAGCTGGAGGTAACTCTTTCTGCTGCTATGAAAATGGATTACGAAAGAGTCTGGGCGGTGTTCCAGCCGTTTACATTCAGCAGAACAAAAATGCTTCTTAATGAATTTGCAGAGGCACTTTCAATTGCAGATGAGGTTGTTATGACTGAGATTATGGGCTCGAGAGAGATTAATACCTTCGGTATAACTACTCAGGACCTCGCAGATGAAATAGATGGTTCTGTATGGTTTAAGGAGTTTTCAGAGGTTGCCGATTACCTCAAGGCCAATATAAAAAAAGGTGATTTGGTAATAACTTTAGGTTGCGGTGATGTATATAAAATTGCTAAAATGATATTGGGAACAGAATGAGAAAAAATTGCTGAAAAATGATGATGGATTGATAAAATATTAAGATTGGAGAAAATTCTATGAAAATGAAGCTTTCTTTCCGTTGGTACGGTGAAGATGATCCTATTTCTCTTCAGTACATTTCACAAATTCCGGGTATGCGTTCAATTGTGTCTGCAGTTTACGATGTAAAACCGGGTGAGGTGTGGGGAGAAGACAGTCTTGAAAAGCTCAAAACAGAGTGTGAGGAGAACGGACTCGTTTTTGATGTTGTTGAGTCAATCCCTGTTCATGAAGATATTAAATTAGGCAGAGGAAATGTGGACAAGCTTTTGGATGTTTATTGCGAAAACATCAGAAGATGTGCAAAGTACGGTGTTAAATGCGTAACATACAATTTTATGCCTGTTTTTGACTGGACACGTACTCAGCTCGACAAAGAAGCAAAAGATGGCTCAACATCTCTTGTTATGTATTGGGAGCAAATGAAGGGTCTTGACCCTCTTAAAGACGACATTCATTTACCGGGCTGGGATTCAAGCTATACTCAGGCAGAGGTGCGTGAATTAATTACGGCTTACGGCGAAATAGGTGAAGAGGGTCTTTGGAAGAATTTAGAAAA
>JAFVWD010000097.1 GCA_017501865.1 Clostridia bacterium
ATTATAATCTTGCAAAAATTCAAGTGCGGTGCTACAATTTATTCAAAATAGCAAAACGACGAGAGGAGCTATATTATGAAACTTTTAGTTATTATTTTAAACAAGACAGAATGTCTTGAAGAACTTTTAGAAGCGTTCACACAAAATAATATTTCTGGTGCTACAAT
The DNA here is from genome assembly GCA_017501865.1 of Clostridia bacterium. Taxonomy (GTDB): domain Bacteria; phylum Bacillota; class Clostridia; order Oscillospirales; family Acutalibacteraceae; genus DTU089. The sequence goes on from JAFVWD010000097.1 coordinate 168, forward strand.
TATTGACAGTAAGGGTATGCTCCAGGAATTAAGCGACCATGATGATTTCAGATTTGTAGGCTCGCTCAGAAGCTTATTTAACCCTGACCACAAGGAAAATAAAACTATTCTTATGGTTACAAAAGAAGAACGGGTTAAAGAAATTTCTGACCTGGTAAACTATGTAACCGGCGGACTTGACAAGCCCGACACAGGCATTTTATTCACTTTACCTATTGATCACCTGGAGGGAATGTCACACTGATGCTGTCTTCAATCTCATTAAATACATTTTTATATCTTTCTATTATGATTTTTACGGGAATGGCTACAGGCAGACTCGTAAAGCTTATAAAACTACCTAATGTAACAGGTTACCTTATAGCAGGACTGTTAATAGGCCCCGGGGTACTCGGTCTGTTATCAGAAGAATTTGTAGCAGATATAGCAATTATTTCTGATTGTGCTTTAGGCTTTATTGCTTTTTCAATCGGTAACGAATTTAAAATCAGCTATTTCAAACGGGTAGGCGCAACCCCTATTGTTATTGCTACACTTGAATCATTTTTTGCTGTTGTTTTCGTTGTAATTGCTTTAATAATTTCCGGGCACTCAACAACATTTTCTCTTGTATTGGGCTCCATAGCAGCTGCTACCGCTCCTGCCGCTACAATTATGGTTATAAAGCAATATAAGGCTAAAGGACCTGTAAGTGAAACCTTGATTTCTGTTGTAGCTATAGATGATGCGACCGCACTTGTGATGTATTCACTTTCAATCGCTCTTGCAACTGCTCTCTCAGGTACTGCGGCTTCTACAAAAGATTTAGTACTGACACCTGTTATTGAAATAGGCGGTGGCATATTAGTCGGTGCTCTCTTAGGTTTACTTTTCCTTGTACCGTTAAAATACTTCAAAAAAGACAGTAACAGAATGGCGCTTATTGTTGCGTTCATTTTTGTAGGACTTGGTCTTTCACAGCTTCTTGGCTTTTCGTCATTGCTTCTTTGTATGTCAATGGGTGCAGTCATTGCTAATCTGTCAGACGATGTAGGCAAAATAATGAAGCTTTGTGATAAAATAACACCACCCATTTTTATACTTTTCTTTGTTGCCTCCGGTGCAGGCTTAAAGCTTTCGGTTTTACCGTCTGTCGGAATTGCAGGCATAATCTACATAGTATTCAGGGTGTTCGGTAAAATGTTCGGTTCTACTCTTGGCGCTATTTCCTGTAAAGCTGACAAAAACATAAAAAAATATTTAGGTCCTGCACTTATTCCGCAAGCCGGTGTTGCCATAGGTCTTTCACTTGCTGCGGCAAATGTTCTTCCCGAATACGCAACAGAAATAAGAACAATAATTCTTTGCGGTACCTTTATTTACGAGCTTATAGGTCCTGCAATATCTAAAATGTGTCTGAAAAAAGCAGGCGAAATAAAAGAAGCTTAATTTGAATAAAAAAGAGGCCAATTGTTCAGTCTACAATAGGCCTCTTTTTCTATACCTTTGTTTTCGTTACGACATCATATCGTCGTCTGTATCCGCCTCGTCGTGTATGTTGCCGCCAAAGTCGTCATCCTTTAAAAGCTTGTCATTCTTTGCACGTTTAAGTGTTACAATTAACACAATAACAGAGGCAACAAGAAGAACTGAAAGAACGGCTACATAAACCGTTTTTTTATTTGCCATATCAGATTCCTCTTCTTCAGTTACTACTTCACCTAACACATTTGTTTCATCTACATAGCTTATGTTCGTGTAACGTTCCTCTACATCTATGGGAAATCTGAACTCTTCACCGCTTGCACTTACATTCAGTACAAAAGAAGAAGCGAGAAGCAGTGTTGCAAACAGCAACGAAATTACTTTTTGTTTCATAGTGTAACCACCTCTTTTAATTTATTTATATAATAACACATTTAAAATGAAATTTAAACCCCTATAACAAAAAGAGGATGTAAAAAACCTGCGTTTTTTACATCCCTTTTTTATATCAGTATTTGAAATCTGTAATAAGGATTGTGTTGAAAAGCTCTTGCTTATCAATAGTAATCTGGCTGATACCGAGGATTTTACCGCCACCTTGAATAGCAACATTCATATACTGTTCAACTTTTACAAGCTGATTTGTTTTTGTATTGTATTCAATAACTGCTTTGCAATCGTGGTAGTTGAGGTTATATGTAACATCTTTAATAACAGCCTGAACAACACCACCATTTATTGTGTTGTCAATATCAGCTCTTGAAAGTGGTGAGAACATAGCACCTGTGTTACTTGGAGATGTAGTAGCACCCTCTGCCATCGGCTCAGGATTTTGCTCAGCCTTAAGAACTATAGTAACTCTTGCAATACCGCCACCTAAATCTTCATAGCTATGAGATTGAATAGCACTTACATCAGTAAGATAGCAACCTTTTTCACATTTGTAAACAGGGAACCATCTCATATCTGTACCCTTATCGTTAATCTCAGGGTTAGCTTTTGCATCTTCGGGAGAAGTCATAACTCCAAGAGAATCTACTAATCCGAGAAGTCTGCCTACAGAACCTTCACCTTCTGAAATAACACGGTTGTTAGCGTCACTCGGAAGCTCCTGATACTCAACCTTTGTGTAACCGGGTTTTTCTGCTTTAGCCTTGTTCATTACAGTTGTGTAAATATCAAGACATTCCTTTGCAGACTTTGTCTGACCCGGCTGTTGAGCAGCGCCGCCCTGATTGCCGCCAGCCGGTTTATTTGCTGTAGAACCGCCTGCGTTACCTGTTGTGCCGCCTTGTTGTGCGTTACCCCCTGTTGAACCTGCTGCGCCACCTGTTGTGCCGCCTGTTGTACCTGCTGTGCCACCTGTTGTACCGCCTGTTGTTCCTGTTGTGCCACCTGTTGTACCTGTTGTTGTACCACCTGTTGTACCACCTGTAGTACCTGTTGTTGTACCACCTGTTGTACCACC
>JAFVWD010000098.1 GCA_017501865.1 Clostridia bacterium
TGTAATAATCCCTGACAGTGTTACAAGTATAGGTAGTAGTGCTTTTAGTGGTTGTACTTCACTCACAAGTGTAACAATCGGTAACAGTGTTACGAGTATTGGTAGGTGTGCTTTCGAGGATTGTTCTTCTCTAAAATATGTGTTTTACACAGGCTCTTTAACTGATTGTGATAGTATCAATATAGGTGACAATAATTCCCCACTCACATCCGCTTTTATTCATTTCAATGCAACTGACCATACGCATAACATTACAACGCGACACCCTTCTTCCGAGGGTATGGAGGGTTCCATAGAAGATATTTGCCCTGTTTGCGGATTTGTTAACAGCAGTGAAACTCTTGTGTATGTTAACGACTACATAACCGCAGTTGACACAAAAAATGTTGCTCTTGATTCTTCAGACAATACATTGACTCTTGACATTTCTGCTTCAAAGGACCTTAACGAAGCAATAGTTGAAATGGAAGGTTACACATTAAGTACAACACCAAATTCAGATTATGGTTTTATTGGCACAGGCTCAACGGTACAGGTAACCGACTCAAGCGGTACACAGGTTGCAGAATACACCCTCGTAGTCCGTGGTGACGTAAACGGTGACAGTGTTTGTGACGTGCTTGACTGTATGTTAATTGAGCTTGCACAAAATCACAACACCACCCTTGACGGTGTTTACCTTGCCGCAGGTGATTTAACCGAAAACGGTGAAATTACAGTTGAAGATTTCTCGGCTGTAGTCAACAAGGCACTTAACAAAAATTAAACGGTGTACCTGACTTTGTTTGTCTGATACACTAAAATAACAAATTAACCCTATCATTTTTATGTTTTTAAATGATAGGGTTTTTGTTTTGTAGTATTTAATTTTTTACACTCGATTGATTTATTTCATTATTAAATTATAAATACAACTGACAACTTGCAACTACGACCGCAGGTCCGACGATTCATCATTCATCACTCATAATTCATAATTTATATTCGGCATTTGAATTACATTACAAGTACCTTTGGTACTCGCCCACAGCTAATTTATCGCAACGTTCATTTTCAGGGTGCTCATTATGGCCTTTTACCCATTTAAAGGTTACATTATGTGTTTCTAAAAGCGGCAGAAGCTCTTCCCAAAGGTCAACATTTAAAGCAGACTTTTTGTCTGCCTTTCTCCAACCGTTTTTCTGCCAGGAATAAACCCAGCCTTTTGTTATTGAATCACAGACATATTTAGAGTCGGTTGTAAGAGTAACCTCGCAGGGCTCTTTTAAGGCGGTAAGCGCTTTTATTACTGCCGTTAATTCCATTCTGTTGTTTGTGGTGTCTTTTTCTCCGCCTGACATTTCTTTTTCAATGCCGTTAAATCTTAAAATCGCGCCCCAGCCACCCGGACCGGGATTACCTGAACAGGCACCATCGGTAAAAATTTCTATTTTTTTCATAAAAAATTCCTTTTCATTCTGAGTGTAAGACTATTCCGGAAATCTGATTTGAATACACTCGCTCTTATGCGAGGATTATAACACACAAAATTTAATTTATAAATAGTTTTTATAAAAAATGTTTAAAATACACCGCCTTCGGAAATACTTTATAAAAGCTGATAACAGTTTTTAGTAATGATTTTTAAAAGGGTGTGCACAAATGAAAGCGGTAGTCATGGCAAACGATGAAGGAATAAGACTCAAACCATTGACCTGTACCATACCTAAAGCGAAAACAGAAATTCTTGGAGAAAAGCTTATATTCTGCATTTTAGACAGATTAATAGGCTTAGAGCTTTCTGAAATAATACTTATACTTAATTACAAATCCTCTGAAATAGAGGCATTGTTTCCTGACGGAGAATACAAAGGCTACCCTGTTTCATTTGTTATAGAAGAAGGTGCCTCAGGTGTTGCCGGTAGTGTTAAAAATGTTGTCGGGGAAACAAACGAAGACATTTTATTTATAAATGGTGATTCTTATTTTGAATTCGATTTGAATGATGCTGTAAATCGACATAAACTGAATGAATACGATGTTACAATTATGTGCGCACGTGTAGATGACCCACGAGACTATTGTGTTGTAAATGTTGATGGGAACGGTTACGCAATCGATTTCACCGAAAAACCCGGCTGGAGCGACAGCTACAGCAATATTGCAGGGTGCGGAGTATATATTTTAAATCATTCGGTGCTTGAAGAAATTGAGGAGGACTCCTCTTGCGATTTTACAAAAGAGCTTTTTCCCCGACTTCTGAAAAACGGCAGTAAGCTGTACGCATATATTTCAAATGATTATTGGCACCACATAAAGGAAATAGAAGATTACAAAAAGGTACAGTTCGATATTCTCAGCAGAAGAGCCAAGAAAAATCTTCCGTATGTAGCAGAGGGCATTTTTACAAAAAGTAATGTTCCTAACGGTAATTTTGTTATAATTCCGCCTGTGTTTTTCGGCGAAAATGTGCAGGTGGAAAGCGGTGCGGTTATAGGCCCGTTTGTTATAATAGGCGAAGGCTCGCTTGTTTCAAAGGGAAGTAAAATAAGAGAGAGCATACTCCTTAAAAGTGTTTATGTGTCCTCAGGGTGCAGTGTTAATGGTGCCTTACTTTGCGAGGGTGTTTCTGTGAAAAAGGGTGCTTCATTATTTGAGGAGTGCGTTGTCGGTCAGGACAGCGTCATAGGTGCCGATTCTGTTATAGCAAACAGCGTTTTGATTTGGCCGAATAAAATAATTGAAAACAGTTCAACAATAACAGAAAATGTCAAATATTCTCAGCCTGTGAATTCAATTCTGCAGATAAATGATGTTATTTTCGGCGATTTCGGAGTGGAACTCACCCCTGAAAAAACTGCGCGACTGGGTGCTGCCATAGGTACACTTTTTGACGGTATAAGAGTCGGCATAGGCATAGACGGCGAAACAAACTCGCTTGCGTTAAAATGCGGTGTGCTCGGTGGTCTTATAAGTGTAGGAGCAAAAAGCTTTGACTTCGGAAAGTGCTTTTATTCCCAGATGTTTTATTACTCTGCCTTCTGCGATGTAGATATTGCAATTTTTATAAACGGCGGCAATAGCGGAGTTTCCCTTGTTCTGTGTGAAAAAGGCGGAGTAGCTCTTTCACGCGAAAAGGCACGTCAGTTAGAAATGATTCTGAAGCGTAACGAGTTTAACCGTTGCGCAGGCGGAGACTGCCAGAGTGTGAGTGTTATGAACAGTATTGAGAATATGTATCTTAATGAAATCTGCAGTCAGTTTGACTCGAAGAAAATAGATTTCGGTATTCTTTTAATATGCGGCAATCCTTTTATAAGTCAGGTGGTTTCAGAGGCAACAGGTCGCTTAGGCATAGAAAAAGAAAACGATGCATTTATTATAAAGGTGAATGACATAGGCACAAGAGTTACAATAGTAGAGAAAAACGAAAGCTTTCCACATGAAAAAATTCTTGCCGTTGTAGCTCATAATGAATTGAAAAAGGGTAATGATGTTGCGTTGCCGTGGGATGCACCGCAAATAATAACCTCACTTGCAAATTCTTTGGGGCGGAAGGCATTACGTCTTTCAGGCTACAGCACATTTTATGATGAAAGTAAATTACAGAGCACAAGTACAAATCAGATATGGGCAAGAGATGCAGTTTTGCTTATGTTTAAGTTAATTAATATTATTAACGATGAAGGGCGTACTCTGAAACAGCTTGTGAAAGAATTGCCGGAATTTTATGTGGCAAAAAAGGTAATGGAAATAGATGTTTCACCATCGCTTATTTCTAAAGAACTGTTAGATAACGATTTTGAATTCAATGAAGAAAACTGTGCTGTTATAAAAAATGAAAAAGGTACTGCACGTGTTCGCAGTGACGGTAACGGTAAAAGTCTTAAAATTATAGCTGAGGCAGTTAATTCTGAACTCGCAGAGGAGCTTTGTGCAGATATTGAAAAACTTATCAGTATTGACATTGACCTCTAAAAAAAGTATAATATATTAGTTAAAATGGATGAGTTATATCCTGACAATGTTTCGGAATGCTTTGTTCCATTCTGTATTAATCAGTTATACTTGGCTGTAGTCGGATTTAAGATGGCGGTGTAATCCGCTGTCTACATATAAAAATATTAAATTCAACAAAATGAAAAACCAATAAAAAGCAACA
>JAFVWD010000099.1 GCA_017501865.1 Clostridia bacterium
AGATAATATGAAAGAATTAGCTTCTGACCTTAATATCTGCTCAAAACGTGGTCTTTCTGAAAGATTTGACTCAACAATTGGTGCAGGTACGGTTCTTATGCCATTTGGTGGTAAATATCAGAGAACACCTATTCAGGCAATGGTACAAAAAATCTCTATGGAGAAAAAGCACACTAATAACTGCTCATTTATGTCATGGGGTTATAACCCATTTATTACTGAAAAAAGTCCGTATCACGGTGCGTATTTAGCAGTTATTGAATCTGTTTCAAAGCTTATTGCAACAGGTGCTCCGTTTAAAGACGTTTACTTAACATTCCAGGAATATTTCCCAAGACCAAATAAGGATGGTAAACGTTGGGGACAGCCTTTAAGTGCACTTTTAGGTGCATATAAAGCACAGCTTGAATTAGGTATCGGTTCAATTGGTGGTAAGGACTCAATGAGCGGTTCTTTTGAAAAGATTGATGTTCCGCCTACACTTGTTTCTTTTGCTGTTACTACAGACAAAACCCAGAATGTTATTTCACCTGAGTTTAAAAAGGCAGGTAGTAAGGTTGTAATTCTCACACCTGATTATGATGAAAATAACCTTCCTGTTACTGCTTCTTTGGTTGCAATTTATAACAGAGTTGCAGAATTAGTAAGAAGCAAAAAGGTTCTTGCAGCTTACACTCCAACATTAGGTGGCGTTGCTGAAGCAATTCTTAAAATGTGCTTAGGTAATAAATTAGGCTTTGCGTTTGATAGTGCTGTTTCATTAAATGATGTATTTAAGTACTCATACGGTTCATTTATTCTTGAGGTAACAGATGATGTAACTGACGGAAAGCTTTTGGGTACTGTAACAGATAAATGCGGAATTTCCTTAGGTGATGAAGAAGTTTGTCTTTGCGAATTGGAAAAGGCATATGAAGAAAAGCTTGAAAGTGTGTATTCATGCAACATTACACACAATGAAAAAGAAATTCCTGACTTCTCATACAATGCAACAGAGCATAAATCTGCAGCAATCAAGGTAGCAACACCTAAGGTTGTTATTCCTGTATTCCCAGGTACAAACTGTGAATTCGACAGTGCTAAGGCTATGGAAGATGCAGGTGCAAAAGCAGAAATTATAGTTATTAACAACTTAACTGCAGACGGAATTTCAAGAAGTGTTGAGAAGTTTGCTAAGGCAGTAAAAGAAAGTCAGATGATTTTCGTTCCCGGCGGTTTCTCAGGCGGTGACGAACCTGACGGCACAGGTAAATTTATTACAGCATTCTTCAGAAACGATGCAGTAAAAGAAGCAGTTACAGAGCTTCTCGACGATAGAGACGGACTTATGTGCGGTATTTGTAACGGCTTCCAGGCGCTTATTAAATTAGGTCTTGTTCCTTATGGTAAAATTATAGATACAGATGAGAATTGTCCTACACTTACTTACAACACAATTTCTCGTCACCAATCTAAGATTGTAAGAACAAGAATAGCTTCAAACAAATCACCATGGCTCTCACTTATGAATGTTGGTGATATTGTAAATGTTCCGATTTCTCATGGTGAAGGTCGTTTCTATGCAAGTGATGATTTAATCAAGAAGCTTGCAGAAAACGGACAGATTGCAACTCAATATGTTGACTTGAGCGGCAATGCTACAACTGACGTTCAATTTAACCCGAATGATTCTGCTTTTGCAATTGAAGGTATTACTTCTCCTGACGGCAGAGTGTTTGGTAAAATGGGTCACTCTGAAAGAATCGGTAGCGGTCTTTATAAGAATGTTGATGGTGAGTATAACATCAGAATGTTTGAATCAGCTGTTAAGTATTTTAAATAAGAATTATTGCTTTGGTAATCCGTATTATTAAAAATGCGGATTACCGAATTCAGAAAGGTGAGAGTTAAAATGGCATTTCTTACAGATATTGAAATTGCACAAAGCTGTAAAATGAAACCAATAGGTGAAATTGCAGAAAAAATCGGTATAACTGATGAATATTTGGAGCCCTACGGAAAATATAAGGCAAAAATTGACCTTTCATATTTAAAAAACAGTAAAAAAGAAGGTAAGCTTATACTTGTTACTGCTATAACACCAACACCTGCGGGTGAAGGTAAAACAACTACAACAATCGGGCTTGCCGACGGAATGAACAGACTCGGGTATAAAACCTGTGTTGCATTACGCGAACCGTCTTTAGGTCCTGTTTTCGGTATCAAAGGTGGTGCGGCAGGCGGTGGTTACGCACAGGTTGTTCCTATGGAAGATATTAATTTGCACTTTACAGGTGACTTCCATGCAATTGGTGCTGCAAATAACCTGTTGGCTGCTATGCTTGACAACCACATTCAGCAAGGTAACGCACTTAATATTGACGTTAAGAAAATTACCTGGAAACGTTGCGTAGATATGAACGACAGACAGCTTCGTAACATCGTAAACGGTCTTGGTGGCAGAATGAACGGTGTACCGAGAGAAGACGGTTTTGATATTACAGTTGCAAGTGAAATTATGGCTGTGTTCTGCCTTTCTACTTCTATAACAGACCTTAAAGAGCGTCTTTCAAGAATAGTAGTTGCTTACAATTACAACGATGAGCCTGTGACTTGTGGTGACTTAAATGCTCAGGGTGCAATGACTGCGTTGCTTTTAGATGCCTTAAAGCCGAACCTTGTTCAGACTCTTGAGGGTACACCTGCATTTGTTCATGGCGGTCCGTTTGCAAATATTGCACATGGTTGTAATACAGTTCTTGCTACTAAGCTTGCTATGGGTGCAGCAGATTATGCTATTACAGAAGCGGGCTTCGGTGCGGATTTAGGTGCAGAAAAATTCCTTGATATTAAGTGTAGAGCTGCAAATTTAAAACCATCTGCAGTTGTAGTAGTTGCTACAGTTCGTGCTCTTAAAATGCACGGCGGACTCAAAAAGGATGAGTTAGGCAACGAGGATTTAGTTGCTCTTGAAAAGGGTATTCCAAACCTTCTTCGTCACGTTTCTAACATTAAAAATGTTTATAAGCTTCCTTGCGTAGTTGCGGTTAACCGTTTCCCGACAGATACTGATAATGAAATTGATTTCATTATTAAAAAGTGTAAAGAGTTAGGTGTTAATACCGTTCTCTCAACTGTCTGGGCAGATGGCGGTAAAGGCGGCGAAGAAATGGCAAAAGAGGTTGTAAGACTTTGTAATGAAGAAGATAACAGTGCCTTTACTTATTCTTATGACGTAGATTCAAAAATTGAAGAAAAAATTGAGGCAATTGTTAAAAAGGTTTATGGTGGCGATGGTGTTGACTTTACACCAAACGCACAGAAACAGCTTCAGGCGCTTTATAAGAACGGATTTGACAAGCTTCCTGTTTGTGTTGCTAAAACTCAATATAGCTTCTCTGACGATGCTGCAAAATTAGGTGCTCCTGAAAACTTCAGAGTAACTGTTAAAAATGTCAAGGTTTCAGCAGGTGCAGGCTTTATAGTAGTTCTCACAGGTGAAATTATGACAATGCCGGGTCTTCCTAAGGTTCCTTCAGCAGAAAAAATTGATGTAAGTGAAGACGGCAAAATAGTGGGGCTCTTCTGATATGGATTCTCAATTATTCATAACAACATATTTACCGATTTTTTTATTATTTATAGTTTTGTTTTTTCAACACAGAAAAAAGAATGTTTTGAAAAAACGAATAAAGAATAGAAAAGGTGGTTTAAAAGAAATGGAAGAAATAATTAAGAAGTTTATGAATAAGCCTGTAATTTTAACCTTGATTGAAAGTGATACTCTTTCAAACGAAGGTGAAATTACATCGTATAGTGATGGTTGGATTACCTTCAGCACAAAAACAGGGGAGCAGGCTATAAATTGCGATTATATAGTTAAAGTTCGCGAAAAACCCATTAAAAAGAAATAATTAAAATTTATATCCCGTCATTAAAGAAGTTTTATTTAAATGATGGGATATATATTCAAAGGGGAAAACAAAATGAGAAAAGTTTTGAGTTTATTTTTAGCATTTGTTTTTGCTGTAGGCATATGCGCTTCTGCACCAATTACAGCAAATGCGGCAAGTGTTGATGATTTGACATTTGAAATTAATGAAGATGGTCAGTCATATTCTGTGACAGGTTGCTCAGAAGATGCTTCGGGTGAAATAGTTATTCCGAGTACATATAATGGCTTGCCTGTAACGAG
>JAFVWD010000100.1 GCA_017501865.1 Clostridia bacterium
TTGCAAGCGAAATCAACAATTTGTTAATGAATAATTATTAATTATTAAAAAATTGTAACTGTATTTTGTAAACACCTTTAGTTTTGTTGGGTTGATTTTTTGGGTAATTTTAATAATATGAGAGTAATAGTGTGAAATAATAATCGCATACAGTTCAAAAAGGATTTATACGGTCAGATTGAAAAGGGAATTATTATGTGTAAAACTATTTTAGAAATGAAAAATATAGAAAAACGTTTTTCGGGAGTCTATGCCTTAAAGGGTGTAAACTTTGATTTGCGTTCGGGTGAAGTTCACGCGCTAATGGGCGAAAACGGTGCAGGCAAATCTACATTAATGAAGATTTTGACAGGTATCTATAAAGCAGATAGCGGTGAAATTTTTTGTTTTGGGGAGAAACGTGAGTTCCATACCATAAAAGACAGTCAGGAAATTGGCATAAGCATAATTCATCAGGAGTTGAATATGGTTAAGGACCTTACTGTAGCACAGAATATTTTTCTCGGCAGAGAAAAAATGATATCAGGAGTTGTTATTGACGACAAAAAAATGGAGAGTGAAGCAGCGAAGCTTTTAGATTATGTCGGTATAGATATAAAACCTGATGTAAAAGTTGGCTCGCTTACAGTCGGAAAACAGCAAATGGTAGAAATAACAAAGGCAGTATCATTTGATTCAAAAATACTTATTTTAGATGAGCCTACCGCAGCATTGACCGAGACAGAGGTTGAAGAGCTCTTCAGAATAATGAACGAGCTAAAGGAAAAAGGAATTGGTATGATTTACATCTCGCACAGAATGGATGAAATTGAGAGGATTTCAGACAGGGTAACAGTAATGCGTGATGGTGAATATGTAAGTACGGTAAATACATCTGAAACTACTAAAGATGACATTGTAAAAATGATGGTTGGTCGTGCAGTTTTGGGAGACAAAAAAGAAAAAAGTAATTGCAGTGACACCGCTCCTGTAGTGTTGGAGGTTAAAAATCTTAACAGCGGAGAAAAAATTAAAAATGTCAGCTTTTCACTTCGTAAGGGTGAAATTTTAGGTTTTTCGGGACTTATGGGTGCAGGCCGTACAGAGGTTGCAAGAGCTGTTTGCGGTGTAGACAGATTTTCAAGCGGAGAAATATATATAAATGGTGAAAAAACTGTAATAAAGAGTCCTGCAGATGCGGTTGAAAAAGGTATTTGTTACTTGTCTGAGGACCGCAAACGTTACGGGCTTTTGCTTGACAAATCTGTTGCAGATAATTCTGTGCTTGCTAATCTTGATGATTATATTAAGTTCGGGTTTATTAATGATAAAAAAGCAACTGAAGCAGCGAAGGAGAAAAATGATGTTTTGAAAACCAAAACACCGTCAATGCTCCAAAAGCTCAAAAATCTTTCCGGCGGAAATCAGCAAAAGGTTATTATAGCGCGTTGGCTTTTAAGAGATAGTGATATTTTCATTTTTGATGAACCTACAAGAGGTATAGATATAGGTGCAAAAAGTGAGATGTACGATTTGATACAGAAGCTCGCTAATGAAGGTAAATCTATTATAATGATTTCTTCCGAGCTTTCTGAGATACAACGTGTTTCGGACAGGGTTATTGTAATGTGTGAGGGTAGAATAACAGGTGATTTGCCGATAGAGGAAGCAACATCTGAAAATATAATGAAATACGCAATGGAAAGAGAGGCAGAAAGGTAATGGAAA
>JAFVWD010000101.1 GCA_017501865.1 Clostridia bacterium
AGATGTCGTAACGATATTTCTGCCTAATGTTGTTCATGCATTTACAACATTTTATGCACTTAATAAAATCGGTGTTATTGCAAATATTGTTCATCCGTTAATGACACCGAATATTTTAGAGGAAATACTTGAAAAAACAAATTCTAAAGCGATATTTGTTTATGATATGATTATAGAGCCTTGCAAAGCGGTTCTTGACAGATTTGATGGTATTACAATTGTCTGCAGTACTTCTGATTATGTAAGTACGGTAGCGAAGCCTGTTTTCAAGGTTTTCGAAAAGGTTAAGGTTAAAACCGAAATAACCAATCAGAAGAAAATTTCTTATAATACAGTTGTCCATTTAAGCTTTATTACTAAAGCAGTACAAAATAACGGCGAGGAAACAGCTGTTTACCTTCACGGTGGCGGCACTACAGGTAAAAGCAAGACTATTTGTCTTTCTTCAAATAACCTCAATGCTCTTGCTTTTAAACTCAGTTTTCTCGATTCACCGCATAAACCGGGTGAGGAATTTTCACTTGCAGTTTTACCGCTTTTCCATGCTTTTGGTTTAGGTGTTGTAGTACATTTCAGTATGTGTGCAGGCTTCACTTGTATAGGTATGCCTCAGTTCTCGCCTGAAAAAGCAAATAAATATATGAAGAAGTATAATGTTACTTACATTGTTGGTGTTCCTAATATGTTCAAGAAGATGTATGAAGCTTCTAACTTTGAAGGCGAACACCTGAAAAATCTTCGCTTGCTCTGGGCAGGTGGCGATATGGTAAGTGAAACATTTCTTAACGAATTCAACTCAGTACTCCAGAAGTGGGGCAGTAAAGGTAAGCTTTTAAGAGGCTACGGACTTACTGAGGTATCATCTGTTTGTGCGGCTAATGTTGCAGGGGCATATAAAGAAAACTCAATAGGTCGTCCTTTAGCAGAGTTGCGTGTTGAAATCTGGGATGACAGACATAAAAAATTACCGCCTAACACTATAGGAGAAATAGTTGTCAGCGGTGACACGGTAATGAATTGTTATTTAGATAAGAGCGACGACTGCTTCTACTTCGACAGAAAAGGCAACAAATGGGTGCTCACGGGAGATTTGGGTTATGTTGATGAAGAGGGTTATCTCTTCTTTACAGGCAGAAAGAAAAGAATGATAATTATTTCAGGCTACAATGTTTACCCGAATGATATTGAGAGTGAGATATTGAAGCTTGATTATATAAACGAGGCTTGTGCTGTACAAGGGTATATTGATGCAAAGCCTGTTATAAGACTTTTTGTTTCACTCAATGACCCGGATGCAAATCACGATGAAATAACCCGTCTTTTAAAAGAGTATTGCTCAAACACGTTGGAAAAGTTTGCGCAACCATCAACCATAACAATTATGGATAAGCTTCCGCGTACTCAAATGGCGAAAATTGACTTTATGAAGCTTACAGATACTCCGCCTGCTCCTGTTCCTACAAAGAAGGAATTAAGAGAAGAGCGCCGTGAAGAAAAACGTGCTCAAAAGGAATATAATGAGCGTAATAAAGATTAAGAAAAAACGATGGATAAGCAAAATTGCTAAGTCCATCGTTTTTTTGTTAATTCAATAAATAAACATTGAAATTGAGTACTCCTGCGAAAATCAGCCAGAGAATATAAGGAATGCTCATATAACTTGCGGTACGGTTTATTTTAAAATACATATAAGTGTAAATTATTACAAATACAAGTAATGCTAAGAGCCACACAAAAGCGAATAAATATTGCCCAAAGCTGAAAAAGATAAACGACCAGCAGAAATTGAAGAAGAGGCTTACATAATATGTTATGAGTGCTCTGTTTTTGTAGCCGGTATTAAAATCACTTGTTTCAATAAGGTATGCAGAAATACCCATAAGTAAATAGAGAATTGTCCAGGCTATCGGGAAAACAAACCCCGGAGGAGTAAATGCCGGCTGGTTTGCGGTAGCAGAAAACTGCTCGTTAGCTTCTCTGGTTGCAAAGCCTGAAATAATTCCTACAGCGAGAGGGAGAAGGAGATTCTTAATTAATATTTTCAGATTGCCATCCTCTTTTAAAGATTTGAGAAAACTCATATTACACACC
>JAFVWD010000007.1 GCA_017501865.1 Clostridia bacterium
AAAAATTGTAAATTTTTATAACCTGAATTTTACCCGTGATACTATTTATGCAGATACTGTAAAAATTAAAACTACTCTGAAAAAACCTTTTCAGCTTTATTGGTCAAGTCCGAAATTATGAATTAAGCCTTCGCGATTTCTCCAACCTTCTTTAACCTTAACCCAACACTGAAGATTAACCTTGCAATCAAAAAACTCTTCCAATTCTTTTCTTGCACTTGTGGAAACCGCCTTAAGCATTGAACCACCCTTGCCTATAATAATGCCCTTATGGCTTTCTCTTTCACAGTATATTATTGCTTCTATATCAATAATATCTCCTGTTTCGCGTTCTTTCATTTTCTCAATTGAAACTGCAATTCCGTGAGGAATTTCTTCATTTAATCTGTAAAGGAGCTTTTCGCGAATCATTTCAGAAGCAAGAACTCTCTCAGGTTGATCAGTCAATGTATCTTCAGGGAAGAAAAATTCTGATTCAACCGCAAGCTTATTCAACTCTTCCTTAAGCTCGTCCATACCGTCACCGTTCTGGGCAGAAACAGGTACAACCGCAGTAAAATCACAAAGACGTGAAAGCTCTAAAATTCTTTCCATAAGCTCTTCTTTTTTCGAAAGAATATCTATTTTATTTATAGCAAGAACTACAGGTATTTTTTCTTTTTTAAGCCTTTCTAAAAGTTCAATCTCTGTAGGTCTTATTTCTCCCTTGCTTTCGGTAACAAACAGGCAGGAATCCACTCCGGAAATTGCATCGTCAACAGACTTTATCATTTTTTCACCTAATTTTGTCTTAGGCTTGTGAAAACCGGGTGTATCGGTAAAAACAAGCTGAACATTGTTTTCTGTTAAAACACCCATAATTTTTGTTCTTGTTGTTTGCGGTCTTGATGAAACTATTGCTATTTTCTGACCTAAAAGTCTGTTAAGAATTGAAGACTTGCCAACATTTGGTCTGCCGACAATTGCAATAAAAGCTGTTTTTCTGTTTTCCATTATTTATTCTTACCTCTGATTAGTTTTATAAAAAAATTTATTTTGAAAATAAATAGCAAAGCAATTATTAAGCTCAATGCAAATGTCGCAATGCAAACAGGATTTGCAATATAATACTCAAACAATGCCCTGAATGCACTCGGTTGCCACATTATTACAACACCTATAATTGCAGAAAATACAGCAAACACCAGAACTGCACCTGCCGCTGCATTTTTTGAGATTTCGATTGTTTTCCGTCTTTCTTTAGATACGGTATCATCTGCTTTTTCTATACCTGTATTTATAAGTTCGCCACCCAGGACAAGTGCACTCGATAAAAGCAGAATTGCGAATTCAGTCTTTGATATAACAAAAAAATCATATCTCAACAAGAAATACATCATATAACACAGGCACGTGATATGAATTCTGAAATTTCTTTCGTGGCACACAGCCCAGCGCACACCTCTGAATGCATAAACGAAGCTCTTTACGAGACTCTTCACATCATTCATACCGCTTATTCCTCATTTTCATCCATATAATAAGAGCTATTACGTTTCAAGCCCAATTCAGTTAAAACTCTTTCTTCCTTTTCACGCATACGAACCTCTTCCATACCACCGTTCACGTGATCGTATCCGAGCAAATGCAACATTGAATGAACTGTTAAAAAACCTATTTCTCTCTGGAGAGAATGACCGTAAATTTCTGCCTGACGAACTGCTGTAGGTACTGAAATTACAATATCACCAAGAAGATTTGCACCGGTGTCGTTATTTTTGTCGTATACTCCGTTTTCACCGAGAGGGAAAGAAAGCACATCCGTACTTGAATCTACGTCACGATATTCTTTGTTAAGACTATGTATTCTTTCATCATCAACGAAGGTAACACTTACCTCCGCAGGCTCTTTAAACTCCTCGTAAGTAAGAACTGCGTTACAACATCTTCTTATAAGCAGTCTTACTCCTGTAGGAATTTTTACTTCCTTCTGCTCATTTGTGATAATTACCTTTGTCATTGCGCTTCTTTGCCTCCTCATATTTTTCGTAAGCTTTTATAATATCCTGAACAAGCTTATGACGTACAACATCCTTTTCGGAAAATCGTACAATGTCAATTTGCTCTATATTTTTAAGCACCTTTGTTACCTCTACAAGTCCTGAACGTTTACCGTCAGGCAAATCTATCTGCGTAACATCGCCTGTAACAACAACCTTTGAATTGAAGCCCATTCTTGTAAGGAACATTTTCATCTGCTCAGGTGTAGTGTTCTGAGCTTCATCTAAAATTATAAAGCTGTCATCCAGAGTTCTGCCACGCATATATGCAAGCGGTGCAACCTCAATATTGCCGCGCTCCTGGTACTTTTGAAAATTTTCAGCACCGAGCATATCAAAAAGCGCATCGTAAAGAGGTCTTAAGTACGGATCAACCTTACTTTGAAGGTCGCCCGGTAAAAAACCGAGTTTTTCACCTGCTTCTACCGCCGGACGTGTTAATATGATTCTGTTCACTTCTTTTGCTCTGAATGCATTTACTGCCATTGCAACTGCCAGGTAGGTTTTACCTGTACCTGCAGGACCTACCCCAAGAACAATAGTGTTTTCTTTTATAGATTCAACATACTTTTTCTGCCCGAGGGTTTTCGGTTTAATGGGCTTACCTTTACTTGTAATACAAATACAGTCATTTGACATAGTTGTGAGCTTGTCCTCATTTCCGTCACCCACAAGAGAAATTACATAACGGACATTTTGTTCGTTAAGCACCTCACCGCGATTTATAAGCATAAGAAGCCCGTTAATTGCCTTTACACCTTTTGCAACATCCTCAGCCTCACCTGTTACCTTTATATCCGAGCCACGGCTGACAATTTTCACGTTAAAGCTTTTTTCAATCAATACAATATTTTCGTCAAAGCTTCCGAACAAGCTTACTGCCTGCTCCATTCTGTCGACATTTATGAGTTGTTCAAACATTCCTATTTTCCTTCTGTTATCAGTAATATATTTTAGCAATATGAGTATTATTTTATTTACAACTCCGATTATAACACATTTTTTGTAAATGTCTACTAAAATTTTTGAATTTTTTTGTGTAAAGGTATTAGTTTTTTCGCTTTTTATTCATTTTCCGACTCAATATATATATCTTTTTCAAGTGCAATGTTTTCCTTGGCTCTGACCTCGCAGTAAATTACTGCCTTTTCACTGTTCAGCTTTTCTGTGTACTTGATTTTCTGTATTTCTTCATCACTGCAAAATTCCTTGCGTTTTTCCCCGACACATTTTTTCAGAGCTTCCAAAGAAGCTTGCTTTTCGGTAAGTATTATCTCTGTCTCTTCAAATTCACTGA
>JAFVWD010000102.1 GCA_017501865.1 Clostridia bacterium
ATAACACAAAAACTAAAAAGTGGAGTAGCTGGAAGAACAGAGGCACAGCAGGCAAAAATAAAACTGCGTGGGTAGACAAGAGCGCAAAGAAGGGTACTATTTACAAGTACACAGTACGCGCAAGATACGGCAGCGCAGCAAGTAGCTTTGTAGCAAGTGCAAATATAGTTCGTTTAGTTAACCCGACAGTAAAAGTAGCAAAGGCTTCAAACGGAATTAAAGTAACCTGGAACAAAATTGCAGGTGCTAAAAACTACAAGATTTACCGTGCACAATATGTAAATGGCAAATGGAGTGGTTGGAGTGCAATAAAAACAACCAACAACAAAACATTTGCATATGTAGATAAGACTGCAAAGAAAGGTGTTTATTACAAATACACAGTTCGCGCAGTAAACGGAAAATCAGCAAGTGCATTTACTGCAAGTAAAAATGTTAAGAGATGAATCTCTTAATGAATTATGAATTGCGGAACCTGCAGTCGGCAATTTATATTGAATAATGAAACAAACCCTATCATTTAAATGCAAAATGATAGGGCTTGTTTATTTATTCCGTTATTTAATTATAAATGAAGCGCGAAGCGTTTCCGAAATTCATCATTCACTCGTAATTCATCATTGGAACAAAGCGACGGAATTCATTATTCGACACTCGTTGTTTTGTAGAATGGTGTATTACGTTTACTCTACAACAACACCTTCTCTTGCTCTTTTTTCAGCAAGCTCTTTAACAATTCTTTTCTTCTCGTCACCTGAAATTTTATAGAAGAACATAGGTATAGCGCAAAGCAACATACTTATACCCGGTACTATTGAAACAAGTGAGAACATTCCGAAATTCTGAGTTTTTGAAAGCTCTGTTGCAGCAACAAGGGCGGTGTTGCTCAGCATATTTTCAGGCTCTAAGCCAATTAACATATAAGCAATAATTATACCGCTTGTTGCAAGTGCATTTCCTAATTTGTTAACAAAGCCCTGGCACGCAGCACCCAAACCATTGTCTCTGAAGCCTGTTTGTAATTCTATATAGTCAAGGCAGTCACAAATCATAGCACTTGAAATAACATTAAGAACACCTAACGGTATGCATGTTATAAGAATGAATGGTATGCAAATATAAAGATTTGCTGTAAACCAACCGATGAGTGTTGTAAAAATACTTGAAACAAAGCCTGCAAGACAGGTTACTATAACAATTTTTTTGTAGTCAAATTTTTTCATAAGAGCAGGCATAAAGAGCATTGCTCCGAACATACCTACAATAGCGCAAACCTGAAAAATTGTTTTTACGGTGCCGACACTCGCTTCAATTGCTGCGGTTCTTTCAGCAACAGACAAGCCTTCCAATTCAGGTCCTATGTAAAAGCCATATCTTGCAACGTGAATCGAAGCAGCCTGTACCATATATCTGCCACTTGAAAGTACACCCATAGCAACAACAAGCATTAACGGCTTGCATTTGAAAACTCTTGCAAGGGTGGAGGGTTCGCCTTCTTTTCTTTCTCTCGCAGGAATTCTTACTCTTTCTTTTACATGGAAGTAAGAGTTTGCAAAAAGTATAACACCAAGAACAGAAACTACAATTGAAATAATAAGGTATTTTGACTTGTTATATTCAATCGGGTTGTCTGCGTTTGAAAGAATTGACGGCAATACAAGAGCTGCTACTAAAAACAATACCTCAGGAATTGCAGTACCTATACCGTTAAAAATCTTTGCGAATGAAATAACCTGACC
>JAFVWD010000008.1 GCA_017501865.1 Clostridia bacterium
AAATGGCTTCTAATGTTGTCAACCCGAAGGTTTCTTCTCTGCTTGGATTTACAAACACATCTGCTGCAGAATATATTTCTGCAAGCTCCTTCTGACCGTTTGTACGCTTTATACCAATTACATTTTCGGGAATTTCTTTTAATTGCTTATCACTTAAACCGACTAAAACTATTTTATAGTTTTCATCAAGCATTTTTGAAAGCGCAATAAAATCCTTCAAACCCTTTCTTGGCTCCCACACACTTGCAACACCAAGAATTATTTTTTTGTTTTCCAGTCCATAACGCTCTCTGAAATCACTTGAGGTTGGTTTAAATATATCAGTATCTATTGTATTATAAACTACCTCTACAGGATATTCTTTTAAAAAGCTCTGTTTTACTAAATTTGCAAGCCAATTTGAGGGTGTAATTAAAGTCATATTTCTTACACCTGTAAAGGCTTGCTTTTTACGTTTAAAATTATCACTACAATTACTAAAAACATAACTCGCAGGATATGCAGTTTTTTGTGAACAATCTTTACACTCGCTTTTCCATCTATAGCATTTTACCATATCAAAATAAGCACAATGCCCTGTAAAAGGCCAGCAATCGTGCAGAGTCCACTTAACTTGCATATCAGGTCTTGTTTTTATCCACTCAAAAAGCATCTCATAATTCAGAAAATAGCTATGCAAATTATGAAGCCACAAAATATCGGGATTATACTCTTCTGCCCATTTTAAAAACTCCCGGGTGGCTCTTTTTGAGTACAAGCCCTGCTTATCTGTAATACGTGTTAAAAGTGCATGAAGTTTTACTTCGTTATCTGTACCAATTCGCACCGCAAATCTTTTATATTGCTCAGGCACAAAAGCTTTTCTGCCATAAGCAATTTTCACTTCATTGCCTTCACTTTCATATTGCTCGGCAATTGCCGCACTTATTTTTCCTGTACTTCCGGTACCACATTCCGCATTTATCAATAAAACTTTCATTTTTACTCCGATTTTTAACTTATTACCAATTTAATCATTTCAAAAATTACCCTATGCAGATAATACAACTTTGACATACCATGTCTTTTATAAATACCATAGGTTATATTTACACGATTCATCGCTTCACTGAGGCTCTTTTTTGTACTCTGACCGCCAAAATTAAAATTTGAAACGACCTCATTTAAAACACATATTTTCTTTCCTGTTTTAAAAGCTGCTGTAATAAAATCGAAATCATCATACATATCATGACATATATACGGGTATTCTGTTAAAAGCTTTTTTGTAGCAAACATAGTCGGATGACACCAACCTGTTGTAGTCCAGATTTTCTTGTTTAATTTCGCTTTTTTTATTACTTCACCTTTTGGTGTAATAAGCCTCAAATCAGCCCAGGCAGCATCATACTTTTCTTTTTCATAAAGCTTTACCATCTTTTCAACTGCATCCGCTTCATAAAAATCATCAGCATTAACATTACCTACAAGTTCAACATCAAGTAAAGCCGTTGCTTTATTTATAGCATCATACATACCGCTATCTTTTTCAGAAACAACCTTGAACGGTATATTTTTCTCTCTGAACTTTTCTTCATAAGAACGAGCAATTTCAACCGTGTTATCTTCTGAAAGCCCATCCATAATGATATATTCTATATTTGAGTATGTCTGGTTTAAAACAGATTCAATTGTGCGTGAAATAGTATCAGCATTATTAAAAGTTGCTGTTGTAATTCCTACCTTTACCGAACTCACTTTCACAATCACTCCTCTCTTTTAAACCCTAATATCATACTTGTATATTTTCTTCTGCTGATTTTACATCATCAAAATCTTTAACTGCAGTAACCTGACCTTCTTCAACACCGCTTGTACTGTCTTTCATAAATAAAATTCTGATAGTACCAAACATCAACTTGATATCTTCAAGCAAAGACATTTTGTTGATATATAAAAGATCCATTTCCAATTTATCATATGGTGTGGAATTGTATTTACCATAAATCTGTGCTGTACCCGTAAGGCCTGCTTTTACCTGCAATCTTAATCTGAATGCCGGCAGAACCTCTTCGTACTGAGCAGCAATCTCCGGTCTTTCAGGACGCGGACCAACAATTGTCATATCTCCCGAGAGAATATTGAAAAGCTGGGGTAATTCATCAAAACGACAAGCTCTTACAATTTTTCCTATAGGAGTAATTCTGTCATCATTGTCAGAAGCAAGTCTTGCGACACCATCCTTTTCAGCATCCACCTTCATACTTCTGAATTTCCAGATTTTAAATTCTTTTCCATCCTTTGTAAGACGGGTTTGTTTATATAAAACCGGTCCCTTATCATAAGCTTTAATAGCAATTGCTACAACTGCCATTAAGGGGCTTAAAACAATGATTCCGCATAGCGAAACAAAAATATCAATCAACCTTTTTACTATAACATATTCAGGATCTAATGCTGCTCTTCTTACATTCATTACAGGAACACTGAACTGAACAACATGACGTGAGCCCATCATAATAATGTCGCCAACATGCGGTACAAAATAACCTAAAATATTCTTTTCCACACAGTACTTTGCAATAGCATTTCTTAATGTTGCATTTACACCGGCAACGAAAACTGCCTCATAATCACTAATAATCTCTACTATTTCCTGACAATCGTCTGAATCGCACTGAACAGATTTTTCTACAATAAACTTTTGGGTAAATTTATTCACTTCATTTAATCTGTTTAAATCTTCTTCGTTTCTGTAAACAAGAATAGTACGTTTGGGCTGATACATAGAAAAATAAATTCTGTTAGCCACATAACTCCAGACAACATTTAAGCCAACCTGAATTACAAGCAAGCCGATGAACGGAAGCGGATTTGCAAGCTTTAAATATGCAAAAAAATGCAACACATAGATTATTCCTATAGAAATTATACTTGCCAATGATTGCGTGTAGATGAGACTTGATACTCTGTTGAATCCAATAACATACATTTTATAAACTCTGCCAAGAAATATAAGACATATGGCATAGCAACAGCTTATCAACAAGTCAAAGCGCAGTTGTAAATCTGTCATACCCTTGTTGTAAAACAATGACCAACAAATATAAAACAACA
>JAFVWD010000103.1 GCA_017501865.1 Clostridia bacterium
AGATGTGGTGATTTTGCACAAGTTGAAGAAGCGATTTTTGCTGTTTTTAACAAGGTTGTTTTTTGTTGCTTTAAATTCTTCTTTTTTTGTTGCAAACTCCATTTTGCTATGTTATAATTATCGAGATATGAACCGTGGAGGTGTCTTTTTTGGAAAACGAAAATTTAGAAGTCCAAGAAGGCGTTGCGGTTGGTACTGATTCAGAAGGTAAAGATTACAGAGAGTATGTTTATGAAAATCGTCGTTATGTCGGTTTGAAGGAAACTATATGGTACGTTGTTTACGATATGTGCCAGAGCTTCAACATCGACTCGTTTAACGATCGTTTCGTTACAAACATTCTTCAGATTGACCTTGACTATCAAACCATCGTGCGCGTTGTAAATGGTGTATGGGACGTTGTTAACGATATTTTTACAGCGGCTATTGTTGAAAAAACCCGTACACGTTGGGGTAAGTTTAAACCGTACCTTGTTGCTCTCGGTATACCGGGTACATTGGGTACATGCTTTTATTGGTTAATGCCTACCATATTTAAGGATAAAGGCGCCAGAGATATGAGTAAGTTCCTTACATATTTCATTCTGGCAATTGTCCGTGAGGGTGCCGGTACATTCAGGGCTATAGCAAGAACAGGTATGCTTGCCACGATTACGCCTCACCCTGTTGACCGTACAAGGCTTATTACGGTAGCGGAATTCGTCTCCGGTTTGTTGGGTGAGAAATTACCTCAGCAGATATTAACCGTTCTTCTTGACTTGATTGGTAATAAGGTTATTAACCTTTCATACACAAGTACATTTATGGTAATGGGTAACTTTACATCCATTGTTAGTGGTATTGCCGCACTTATATTCTGCGTAATGACACGTGAGAGAGTTATGCAGTCTATTGAAACACCAAGTGTTATGCAGGGTATCAAATCGGTTATTAACAATAAGCCTATTTTGTTGCTCACACTTTCTGAGACACTTTCAAACTTCAGTGTCGGCGGTAGTATCAACGACTATTACATAGATGTTCTTAACTTTGCTTCTATGACTATGGTTGCGGGTATTCCGGGTGCTATCATTAACCCGTTCTCATTCTACTTCGTACCGTGGTTCAGAAGAAGATTCTCAACAAAAACACTTTATCTTGTTAGTACAAAGATTCAGCCTATCTTAGACATTCCTGTTTACCTTATAGGTATGATAGGCGGTAAGCATAACGGCTTGTACAAAAAAGTACTTCCTATGTTCTTTGTAATGGCAATTAAAGAAATGATATACATGGTATTCTGGGGTGTTCGTAGAGTTATCCCGAGTGAAATGTATAACGAAGCAATGGACTACTGTGAATGGAAAAACGGCTATCGTACAGAGGCTATGACTTCAGTTGCTAAAGACCTTACTACAAAGTTAGCAAGTATTTTGAACTCAGCACTTTCATTACAATTGAAGAAACTCATTGGTTATGATATCAGTTCTTATACAAGAGGTCAGGCACAGACTGATGATACAAAACACGGTCTTTTCGCAATGGCAACAATTATTCCTACAGTAACAGGTCTCTTAGGAATTATTCCGATTCTCTTCTACGATTTAAGTGGTGAGAAGAGAGAGCGTATGTACGCAGAGCTTCTTGTTCGTCGTGAACAAACAGCAGCTAAAGCAGCAGATGCTACTGCTGAAGAGCTTAAAGCACTCGGTAAAGAACAAATGGATATCGGTGCACAAAAAAGAGATTTATAAAATTATGACGG
This sequence comes from Clostridia bacterium, assembly GCA_017501865.1. Classification (GTDB taxonomy): domain Bacteria; phylum Bacillota; class Clostridia; order Oscillospirales; family Acutalibacteraceae; genus DTU089. Next base: position 1,745 of record JAFVWD010000103.1, read on the forward strand.
CGACACTTGGTGTCGCCGTTTTTAATAGAGAAGTGGTTGTATGTTAAAGCAGAGATTTTTGAAGAATTCAACGAAGCTGCAGTGCGTTTCTGTGTGCTTGTTGCTTGTAAGTAATGTGATTTTTGTTGCAGGAGAGCTTTTTCCTGCGGTTAATGAAAAAATAGGTATCCTTAAAAGTGCACCTCAAATCGTTATGTTCGTTTTCCCCTTGCTCTCTTATCTTGCGTTGAATGATGAAAAAGCGGCACACAGAAAAACCAAAGATATTAAAAGTCAGAAGATTATCCGTTTTTTAAAAGGAAGTTTGGTTTTTATATTTGTTATAAGTGTTTTAAAATCTGTAATAACACATGCTTTGTCTTCTTTTAACGGTGTTTTTTCATATGTATTGTCGGGAGTTATGGCAGTTGTATCATCTTACAGCTTTTTCGTTTTGTTGCTTTCATTATGGTATTTTGTACGCGATAAAAAGGAAGGTAATATAAAATATATTTCGCTTTTCTCTTTAGTGGTTTCGGTGTTTTTCGCATTATTTAAAATGGTTATTAATATTTTTCCTTGTATCAGTACACTTGCGACATCACCGATTTTACAGCTCACCGATGCTTCATATGTTCAGAATGCAGTAAGTGTTTTTCAGTATACTGCTAATATTATAATGTTGTTTGCTCTGACAAAGCATTTTGCTGAAAAAGAGCTTCATCTGTCTGAGGAGAGAGAGTCTGAAATATCTGTTGACAGACCTGAGGTTTATGAGTGTATAAGTGACGAAAAAGGCTATGGAATCGATTTTGTTGACGATGCAAAAAATATGAGGAGTTTTGAATAAAATTCTGTTACCGCTTGTATAATATTTACAGGCGGTGATTTTATGCGAAAATTGGTTTTAGCCTTAGTAGCGGTGTTGTCATTTAACTTTACGTCTTGCGGTGCCTTTAACACGGACAAACAGGGTGTTGCTGAAACGGTTGAGGTTAATACAGTTCACAGTACACAATTACGCGGTGTATGGCTGAGTTATTTTGAAATTGCTGAAATGTGCAAAGGAAAAACTGAAGAAGTGTACACAGGTAATGTTGAAGAGGTTGTAAAAAATACCGCAGAAGCGGGGTTGAATACAATATTTTATCAGGTACGATGTTTCGGGGATGCACTTTACAATTCAAGTGTTTTCCCGACTTCAAAATACATAGTTCAAAATGAAGGCGATGCTATAGAATACGATCCGTTCAGAATATTTATTGATATTGCAAAAAAATATAGTATTTCTGTTCATGCTTGGGTGAATCCCTTCAGGGTATCGTATTCAGAGGATTTCACTCTTCTCAGTGAAAATAATCCTGCGAGGATTTTTTCTGAAGAGGGCAATTCGGAAAATCAATTGCTTGTATGTGAAAAAGGAATATATTACAATCCTGCTTCAGAGGAATCGCGCACCCTATTATATCCGGGATAAGAGAGTTGTTCGAAAATTATGATATAGACGGAATTCAGTTCGATGATTATTTTTATCCTGAAGAAAAGACATTGAACGATGTCGGTATGCATAAGAAATATGTTGAAAATGGCGGAGCGCTTTCTTTGGGAGAATGGCGAAGAGAAAATGTAAATAGTTTTATTTCATCTGTTTATTCATTAGTTAAATCTTACGGTGAAACCAAGGTGTTCGGAGTAAGTCCGTCTGCGAAGCTTTCTTTTAACGATTCTGTTTATGCAGATGTCAGACTGTGGTGCAAGGAATCGGGATATATTGATTATATAATGCCGCAGATTTATTACGGATTTGAAAACAGTTTTATGCCGTTTGAGGATGTAGCCTGTGAATGGGCAAGCTTAGAGCGGTGTGACGAGGTTAGACTTTATTGCGGATTTGCAGTTTATAAGTGCGGAGAAAAGGATGAGAATGCAGGTGAAGGCGTAAATGAATGGAAGGTTAATGATAATATGATTTCTGAACAGTACAGATGTATAAGCGAAAATAATTTGTTTAGTGGTTTTTCGCTTTTTTCTTATTCTTACTGCTTCGGTTGGAATAAAAACGATATCTGTACTGCTGAAATGGGGTACTTGACAAGTATGTTATAATATATAGCAGATTTATTTTTGTTTAAGTGAAAGGGTAAATATGAAAATAAAGAAGTTGAAAAAAAGTTGCTTTAAATTTTTAAGCATAACAGTAATTATAAGTATATTTTTGCAATTGGTTTCGTTAACAGCATTTGCAGCCGGAACACAGAAGGGTGATGTTAACGGTGATGGTAAAATAACACTTAAAGATGCCCGTATGGTTTTGAACAGTGTTGCACTTATTTCGATTTTGCCGTATGAAAAGGTAGATATTGCCGATTATGATGATGACGGAATACTTACTACAGCAGATGCTATAAATATTTTAAAGTTAGCAATAGATTTGCCACCGGAAATGGTTGAACTCAAATATTTCAAACAAATGACACCAAAGTCATCAAACGGAGTTTCAGGTAAATCAAAATTCTGTGTGGTTAAACAGGAGAATGCCGAGACACTACCTGCCAAGCCAATAAATAATACATCAAATCCGCTCTATACACCATTGTTGGAAGGTACTTACGATTATATAGAATCCGGTC
>JAFVWD010000104.1 GCA_017501865.1 Clostridia bacterium
CCCATATGGGAGAACCGTTTTTTTAAGAGCACTACAACCGCTAAATGCATTTGGAGCTATATCTGTTACCGAGTCCGGGAGCGTTATATTTTCAAGAGATATACAATCATAAAAAGCTCTTATTCCTATTTCTTTCACACCATCTGAAATCGTTAATCCCGTGATTAATTTACACTGGTAAAAAGCATTCATACATATATTTGTAACACCTTCCGGAATAGTATATGTATTATCTTTCTTGCCCTCAGGATATCGTAAAAGTTCAGTTCTTTCTTTATTAAACAGAACTCCCTCCGAACTTGAATAAGCATTATTTTCGTTTGAAACATTTATTGATTCAAGAGAAGAACAACCACTGAATAGCAGATAATCATCTATACTCGTCACACTATCAGATATAGTTATGCTTGTAAGCAAAGAGCACTCTCCAAAGGCATAGGCGCCTATTCTCGTTACACCATCGGGAATCATATAAGCAGAATTTACTCTTCCTGATGGATAAAACAACAACTCAGTCTTTTCTTTATTAAATAAAACACCATCAATACTTGAATAATAAATATTATCACTTGAAACATTTATTGATTCAAGAGAAGAACAGTACCCGAAAGTACAATCAGATATACTTGTTACACTATCAGGTATTGTTGCACTTGTGAGTGAAGTACAACCATAGAAAGCATCCCAACCTATACTCGTTACACCGTCAGGGATTGTTATGCTTGTGAGTGAAGTACAACCGCTGAAAGCAGAACCACCTATACTCGTTACACTGTCAGGTATTGTTACATTTGTGAGTGAAGTACAACCATTGAAAGCATTACCCTTTATTTCAGTCACACCCTCAGGTATTCTGAGCTCAGTTACTAATTCTCCATTTAAATATAACTTAGACCCACAAGATAACGGATTGCTGTCTTCATAATAAAAATCAATATTGCACCATGAAGCAATATCACTTATGTTCACACTTACAAGTGAAAAACAAGCACTGAAAGCATATTCATCTATTCTCGTTACACTATCAGGGATTGTTACACTCGTAAGTGAATCGCACCATAAAAAAGCACATAAACCTATACTCGTTACACTATCAGGAATTGTTATGTTTGTGAGTGAAGTGCACTCTGAGAAAGCATAAGCACCTATACGCGTTATGCTATTAGGCATTGTTACACTTGTAAGTGAAGTACATTCGTAAAAAGCATTATCACCTATACTTGTTACAGGCAACCCATTATATGTATCCTGAATTACAAGTTCACCCGATGCACCCATATCACAATCCGCCACATAATAAGACTCACCGTCTTCATTAAGTTCAAATGTCAAATCATCAACACTTGCCGCATTAGCTTTGATTGTAACAGGCGCAGAAGCGCATATTCCGACTACAAAAATAAATGCTAAAAATATACTTACAGCTTTTTTCATAGCACAACTCCCCTTATTTTAATACGACGAGAGGTAACTCTCGTCGTACTGTGTATAGCCATATTTTTACAAATTTCTTAGTCCTTTGTTAACTCTCTTATGTATCTCTTGAAGAATACAACACCGTCGCCCAATGCCTCAACAGGAATTCGCTCATTTGTACCGTGTGTGGTTAAAAGGAGCTCTGTTGAAACCGGGAATGGTGAATAACGGTAGATATTATCGCAAACAGGCTCATATTGACGAGAGTCTGTACCGCCCATAACAAGGTATGGTGCAATAATATTATCTTCATCCATAGATTTACAGATTTTTGAAATAGCTTTGAATGCTCTTGAATCTGTAGGAGAAATCTTTGACGGATTATTACCCTTTACCAATTTAATTTCGGCATCCTTACCTGCACATTTACGAAGGTGTTTTTCAACTGTTTCAATGGTTTGTCCCGGCATAATTCTTAAGTTTACATTAATTGTAGCCTTTTGCGGAAGCACATTTGGTGCAGGGCTACCGCTTGCCATTGTAACAGCTGTAGTTGTTCTTGTCATACAAGCTGCAGGCGGAATCTGAATCATAATCTTTCTGATTAACGGTTTTAAAATCGGAACATTACACATAACACATCTTACAGGGTAAGTTGTGTTTTTACCTATTTCTTTAAATAATGCAGACATCATTGGTGTAATTTCTTCTTTAAACTGATTTTTTTCAAGCTTAACAATAATTTTTGCAAGATTACCCAATGCTGTGTGCTTTGGTGGTTGTGAAGAGTGTCCGCCCTTTGCATTAACTGAGATTTCGAAGTCAACGTGACCTTTTTCGGCAACACCGACACCTGCTAATTTTTTATTAATAACACCCTTAACATTTACAGGAAGAATTGCACCGCCCTCATCAATAACACTGTCGAGCTTTATGCCTTTTTCTTTAAAATACTCCATAATACAGTAAGCACCTGAGTGTGTACCCTCTGCCATAACCTCTTCATTATGACCGAAGCAAAGGTAAACGTCTCTTTCAGGAACATAACCTTCCTCTAAAAGAGTTTCAACTGCTTCCATAACACCTATAAGGTGGTTTTTTATGTCGAGAGCACCTCTGCCCCATACAAAGCCATCTGCCACCTTACCGCTGAATGCAGGATATTTCCAGTCGGCTTCTGTACCTTTTGAAACAGGTACAACGTCCTGATGTGCAAGCATACAAATAGGCTCTTTTTCAGGATGCTCACTCTTCCAATGGAAAACAAGACTCTTTTTAGAAATAATTTGCTTTTCAAGCTTTGAATGGATAAGCGGATATGCTTCTTCTAAAAATGCATGGAACTCGTCAAATTTTGACCAGTCAACCAAATCGTTGTCAAAATTCGAGATGGTAGGAATCTGAATTGCTTTAGAAAGATTATTTATATATCTTTCTACATCAGCTTTTTCTTCAGGATACCCTTCTGCATCCTTTATTGGCTTTGCCTTGTAAGTTGTAGCAGCACGAAGCATACTTACACCTACACCTGCAGCAGCTGCGATACCTACACCGCCTGCTATCATAGAACCTAATGACATAACTAACACTCTCCTATATAAAGTTTTATTATTTATTAAAATAATGACATCTGATCGCTTTCAGGTAAATTACCAAAAGCGCCGCAATTTTTAAGTATTTCTATTGTTGATTTACCGGCTCTGGCTCTGTCAGCAAAATCTTCTATTGAAGAAAACTCTGCACCGCCGTCATTACGTGCATTTGCAAGCTGTTCTGCAGCAGCGTCACCGACACCCGGCAGAGCTGAAAACGGCATTCTTATCTTTCCGTCTTCGGGCACATAAGAATGTGCGGTGGATTTGTAGATATCTATCGGTAAAAACTCAACACCGCGAGCCATAGCCTCGTGAACAATCATCATAATTGTCTGACGATCTTTTTCAACATTTGAAGCTGTACCCTCTTTTACCTTTGCTTCTATTGATTTAAGAAGCATTTTTACTGCATCTCTTCCCTTTGACATAGATTCCGCATCAACATCACCGCCGCGAACGGTAAGGTATGCGCAGTAATACTCAAGCTTATAATAAATTTTAAACCACGCAAGTCTCAATGAAGCAATAATATATGCTGCAGCATGGGCTTTAGGGAACATATACTGAATTTTATCGCAAGATTCAATATACCACGCAGGAACGTTATGTGATTTCATAATCTCAATCATTTCCGGTGTTAAATATTTATTTTTCTTACGAACCGTTTCCATTATATCAAATGCCTGCTTTGGTTCAAGACCGCAGTGCATAAGATAAACCATAATACTGTCACGGGTACCTATAACCTCAGAAATTGTACAGGTACCATCTTTGATTAACTCCTGAGCATTGCCAAGCCATACGTCTGTACCGTGAGAAAGTCCTGCTATCTGAATTAAGTCAGCAAATGTCTGCGGTCTTGCCTCAAGCAACATTCCCTTTGTAAAATCTGTACCCATCTCAGGAATAGAAAGTGTACCTGTAGGCCAAAGGATATCTTCTTCAGTTACCCCTAACGGCTCGGGCGAGGTACAAAGCTCATAAAGCTTTCTGTCGCTTATATCTATTTCAAGAACATCTATTCCTGTTAAATCGTATAGATGCTTATATATTGTGGGAACATCGTGTCCGAGCTCGTCAAGCTTTAACAATGTGTCGTGCATAGAGTTGAAGTCAAAGTGAGTTGTTATAATACCCTTTGAGCTGTCCTCCGCCGGATGCTGAACAGGTGTGAAATCTTCAACATCGTAAGTGTTAGGAACAACAACCATACCACCCGGGTGCTGACCTGTTGTTCTCTTAACTCCCGTACAGCCTAAAGTAAGTCTGTCTATTTCTGCTTTTGTGTATGTAAGACCACGTTCATCAAGGTATTTTTTTACATATCCGTAAGCAGTTTTTTCTGCAACACCTGAAATAGTACCTGCCTTGAACACGTGAGTTTTTCCGAAAAGCTCCTCAGTATAACGGTGAGACTGACTCTGATATTCACCTGCAAAGTTCAAGTCAATATCGGGAGATTTGTCACCAAAGAAGCCAAGGAAGGTTTCAAACGGAATTTCGTGACCGTCACGTACAAGTGTCTCGCCACAATCAGGACAAGCTTTAGGCGGAAGGTCGAAGCCCGAACCGTACTCGCCATGCAAGAAAAATTCCGTGTAACGACACTTAGGACAGCGATAATGTGGTTGAAGCGGATTAACCTCAGAAATACCCGCCATTATAGCTACAAATGAAGAACCTACAGAACCACGCGAACCAACATAATAACCACATTCCTCAGAATGCTTAACAAGAAGACGCGCAATCATATAAAGCCC
>JAFVWD010000105.1 GCA_017501865.1 Clostridia bacterium
GGGGCAGTTGTTTTATAATTTAGTTTTAGTTTATAACAATTGTCAGGTCACTTGTTGCATAAGAAGAGCACGGGTGTATTATACCGTTTTTTATATCAGCAAGTCTCCTTGAATCGGTGTTTTCGGGTATGAACACATTGCCCCTTATAATTTTTGCTCTGCAAAATCCGCAAGAGCCTGAACGGCAGTGAGAAAGTGCGTGGATTCCTGCTCTTTCTAATGCGACAAGAATGGTTTCATCTGACGGGCAGGGTATTGTCGCAATAACCTTTCCTTCTCTTTTTACTCTGCACTCAAATACTTTGCCGGTGAATTCAGCGGGGAAGTCCGGTATAGAGTTGGAATCCTTAACCTGACCGCTTATGTTCAGTCTTATAGCCTTTCTTTCAAGACCGAGTCCTGTAACCTGGTTAGAAATAAGGTTGAAAAGCTGTTGTGAGCCGTTTATGAAAACACTGTATTTTTCGGGTGGAGCATATTTCTCAATAAGCTGTTTTGTTACGAAGCCACGTTCATATTTATCAACCTTTTCATCGCTGAAAACAAATACAACATCAAAAAAACGTGAGTTGTTTTTTATTGTTAAAAGCTCATCCATAAAAACGGCATCTGCTTTTTTACGGCAGCTGTAAAACAAAGTGAGATGTGCCGCAAGCGATTTTTCTTCTATGGCTTTTGCCATAGCTAAGAAAGCAGGTATTCCGTCGTTATCAGTTATGCCTACAATAAAATCGTAGTCGCGAAGGGTCTGATGGAAAAAATCACCCAACGGAGCAGAAGCGACAACCTCGGTACCTTTTTGCCAATTGTTATAAATGTAAGAGGTGGCAAAGCTGTACATAGATTTTTTTACACGTATCATATAAAAATCTTTGTCGCAGGAATCATATGGAGATGAGCAGATAGTAAAAGGTCTTGTTATAATTGCCTTATCAATTTTCAATGTCAGGCTGAGATATTGTCCCGGACGGAAGAATGCAAGCTTACCTGTTCCGTGAGCGGAATCAGGTGCCAGAATATAGCATTTTTCATCGCGCGATACCTCAATAACCTCACGAACCTTTAAAAATTGTACATCCGGGTGTAAAAAAGCTGCATTTGAATTTACCGCGTAGTTTTTTTTCAGCGGTGTGGTAAGTGCCTGGTTTATTGCTTGCTTTCTTGCTTCCGGAATTTTTACAAAGTTTGAAAAATCCTTCAACGCGGAGTTCACAATTACTTTATCTTTCATTTTGTGTCCTCCTTATTTTCGGTTTGTGGCTCGGCGGAAATGTCCGCTAAGGTGAAATAAGCAGTATTTCTGCCTGAGGTAATAGCAGATGCCATACCTGAAAGCTGAGTTCCCCAGCCACCGCAGAAACGCAAGCCTTTTGTGTCACTGTCGCTTTTTTCTGTCATAAAGCGTGAAAGCATACTATCCCAGCTGTCAGGAAGATAACCGAGTATAACTCCCTGAGGAGTATTCAGATATCTCGCAAATGTCAGAGGAGTTGCAATTTCCATTTCCTCAATATAATCTCTTATTTTAACACCTGTAGTTTCTTCGTAAAGAGAAATTACACGTTTTGCAAAGTTGTCCTTCTCATTAAAATAATTTTCGGGCTCAACATTTGCCCAGCAGTTTTCTGTAAAAATGGTTGTCAGGGTTAATATTGTTGTGCCGTTAGGCGAGCACTCGGGCAGAGCCTTGTTAAGACAGCTTGCAATACATGTATTGTTACTGCCTTGGGTTCTCATTAAATCATATTGTACCGAGGTGTCGGCAGTTTCGGTTATAATGACATTATAATCTTTTATTCCGAGCTCCTCAGGTGAACGGTTAAGTCCTAAATAAACCGATGCACCTCTTGCACCGAATGTACGCGCATTGGTGCGCTTTGTAGCTGTTAACGGAACATCTGATGACTTCATCATTTTTGAATAAACTGTAGTCGGCGAGCAATTAGCAATTATGTGCTTGCATAATATTTTTTCGCCGTTTTTGAGTATAATACCCTTAGCTTCACCATTTTCAAAGAGAATCTTTGTTACCGTTGTGTTGTAACGGATTTCGCTGTTGTTATTTTCAATGAAAGAGGCGAGAGCCATACTTATGTCAAAGCTTCTGTTTTTCGGTATGAAGGCACCCAGAACAATGTAGGTATATAACTTAATAATATACTCAGTAAAGCTCAGACGGTCACAATCCACACCCCAATAGCACCAGATGCTTGTGAGAATTTCACGGGCTTTCTGCTGAATTCCCATTGCATCAAACACTTCATTCACGGAGTAGGGGGCAGTCCTTACAAAGGCAGGGTACTCCTTGTGAAGCTTTTTAGCAAAGTTCATATTGATTTTTTCATCCGTAGAACAAAGGTAATTCATAGCTTCTATTGATGTTTTTGCTATGTCAAAAAGCTGTTCAATATAGCTTTTGCATCCCGGCACATAGCTTTCAAGTGCATCTGTAAATTTTTCTGCACCGAAAGGCAAAGTAACGTCAAGCTTTTCACCGCTTTTTGATTTTGTTATAACCCTGAAAGCAGAGTCAGGCTGACACCATTCAATTAAATTATCAATACCGAGCTCATCTAAAATTATACGCACATCACCAACACCTTGCGATTTTGAATAACCGCAAAGTGTGTGTAAAGAGGCTTCAAATTCAAAACGACCTCTTATAAAGCTTGAAGCGGCACCGCCGGGAGTAATGCCTTTTTCTAAAACTAAAACTTTTTTTCCTTCTTTTGCGGCACAAGCGGCGGCAGTAAGACCTCCCAGGCCTGCACCGATAACAATAATATCAAATTCCATAGCAAATCTTTCAGTATATCAAACTATTTTATCGTCAGTTGCTTCACCGGGTGAGGTTATAGGAATAACATCACCTAAGTAAGTCGGTTCGGGTTTTATCATACACCAGAAAAAATCCTTGACACGTGCAAGAAATTCTCTTGAATCGTTGTATGCTTCCTTTACAAATGAAAAAGTAAAATAACCGTCAGCATTAACACCGTAAGCTTCAAGACCTAATTGTCTCGCATCGTAAATTGCTCTGTACATGTGAAATTCCTGAGTTATAATTATAAGGCTTTCAACCGCAAAAATTTCCTTTGCTCTGTACATTGACTCGTAAGTTGAAAATCCTGCGTGATCCATTAAAATGTTGGTTGCGACAGCCCCTGCGTTATCAATGGCGAATTGCTTCATTGCGTTAACCTCGTCGTAATCGACTCTGCCGTGGTCACCGCTCATAAGAATTCTGTCGGTACAGCCTGTGTTGAAAACCTCAACACTTCTTAAAATTCTTTCTTGTAATATGTGTGTTGGCTGACCGCCTCTGACACCGGCACCCAGAACAAGTACGCAGTCTACCTGTTTTTCTTTTGTTTCTTCAACTGTCAGAATATATTTACTTGAATACTCGTAAATATAAGCATTAATCAGTATAGGTATTTGCGCAAAAATAAAAGCACAAAGGAACAAAAAAGAAACCAATTTTTTGAATTTGTTTTGTTTGTTTACTGTACGTTTGAACTCCATAATATAATTTCACCCTAAACAAAATTAATACTATATATTGGGAATTTTACACTAATAATAAAAATAAATCAATAGACTAACCGCAAAAATTCAAATTATTAATTTGTTCTTAATAAATACAATTGATTTTTACTTTAGTCTATGATAAACTGTAAATCAGTAAGGTAGGAGGTGCAGTATATGTTATTTTACATTTGTTTATCATTAGGAGTTATAAGTCTTATTTTGTTTCTGGCACAAAGAAAGCCTGAGGTCTCATTAAAGGTTTTACTTTTTAAGACTGCGACAAGTGGCTTTTTTATTTTGACTGCTTTTGCAGCAGCATACGAAAATCCGGATTGCTCAAAGACAATGTCGCATCTTTTCTTTGCGGGTGCAGTGTGCGGTATGCTTGGTGATATATGGCTTGACGCAAAATACCTTTTTCCGTCAGAGGAAAGCGGTCTTTTAAAAGCAGGCTTTATAAGCTTTCTTATAGGTCACGTATTTTATATAACAGCTATGCTTACAACATACGGAATTTCAACCCTCTATATTATATTTGCAATATTTGGCTTTGTTGCAGGTGCTATAAGCTGCGTTGTTACCGAAAAGGTGATGAAAGCAGATTTTGGTAAGTCAAAATTAATTTCAATTATTTATACATCTGTTTTAGCAGGTGCTATGGGTATTTCGGCGGCAACGGCATTAAAAACAGATTTTTCATGGTTCTCACTTTTTATGTCTACAGGTATGGGGCTTTTCCTTGCTTCAGATATAGTTCTTGCGAGAATTTATTTCTGCAAAGGCGGAAACACCCGCTTAAATGTTGTTGTAAATCACGCACTTTATTATGTAGCTCAATTTATAATAGCATCATCATTGTTTGTTTTTTAATACATTCGGAGATTTTTTATGAGCACAAAAAAATTATATTATGAAGACAGTTATA
>JAFVWD010000106.1 GCA_017501865.1 Clostridia bacterium
GAAGTAATAGTGAAAATTCCGAAAAACTCCAATAAAATTTATTTCATTTCTGAAAAAAACAGTTATTACTATGTTTCTGCAGTAGTTGGCGGTAAAACATATAAAGGTTATGTTCTTAAGAATTCTGTTAATCCGACAACAACTTACGGCAGACCGTGGGATAACCCTTACAAATCAATCTATTACGGTGCACAATATATTTATTCATCCTTCTCAAAATATCAATATACAGGTTACCTGCAAAAATTTAATGTGAATAAGGAATCGGGAAGCCTTTATAGCCACGAATATATGGCAAATGTAAGGGCGGCGGCAAGCGAAGCAGTTCATACTTACGAAGCATATTGCGATGCCGGAATTCTTAATACGGCAAAGACCTTTGTTATACCTGTATTTGAAGGAATGCCGAATGCCAATGTCACACGAGATGATGCATTTAAGGCAAGTAAGCCTACAGTTAAATGTACATCTTGCAGTACGACAGCATTAGTGCTTTCGTGGACAGAGGTGAAAAATGCCAACGGGTATCAGATTTACAGATTAAATACATCTACTAAAAAGTATGAGAAAATTGCAACACTTAAGTCCGATGTATTGACTTACAAAGATACCTTGGGTGCAGCAGCAAAAAAGGCCACTTACAGAGTAAGGGCATATACAACTGCAAAGGACGGTTCGCTTATTGTTTCCAAATATCATCAGTTTGAAGCAACAACGGCAACCGCGGCTCCTACAAATCTTAAGGTTTCATCGAAAACCTCGGGTTCTGTTACCTTAAGCTGGAGTGCTGTAAGCAAATGCAACGGTTATGGCATTTACAGATATGATAAAATTTCTAACAAGTATACAATGATTGCCAAAACAACGACCAACTCTTATACAGATAAAACTGTATTAAGCGGTACGGAATATAAGTATAAAGTTCGTGCATATATACTTCTGTCTCAGCATTTCTTCTCCGGGTATTCAAATGAGGTGGTAGCCAAAACTCCGGGTGACGCAGCTACACAGGTTGGGGAAGTGAAGGTTGACGATGCTCTCAACGTAAGATCAGAGGCAAGTACAAGCGGTTCTGTGATAGCTCAGCTGAAACCAGGAACCGAGGTGTATATAATAAGCCGTACGGGTAATTGGTATAAAATTACCTTTGTTCTGGACGGTCAAAGCTATACAGGTTTTGCTCATTCAGATTATATAATTGTTACAAATACAGATGTTTCAAGACCGCAGTGTCCGTATACAGAGCCGGGCTCAACGTTGCAAAGCGGAAGCTCAGGTGATGGTGTGAAATGGGTACAATGGCATCTTTATAAGCTTGGTTATTTGAAAAATACAAGTGATATTGATGGTGATTTCGGTCCTACAACTCTTGCAGCTGTAAAAAGCTTTCAGACTGACAAGGGACTTGATGCTGACGGAATAGTAGGCTCAGGTACAAGGTCAAAGCTGAAATCAGAATATCAGAAAAGCTGATGAAAATTAAGTCTTTATAAAAATAATTAAGGGGTTCTACAGGTGTTTAATTGCACTTGTAGAACCCCTCGGCTTTTTATAATGCTATGCTGATTTTCAGAAAATTATATTTCCGTTTGTGATTACGGATTTAATATTTATGTCATCATCAAAAAGAATTAAATCTGCATCGTAATTTTTTTGAATTTTACCTTTTGTGTTTTGGAAGCCAATAACCTCTGCAGGTGTAAGAGATGCCATTCTTACAGCCTCGTAGAGAGGAACATTGACTTCTTTGTACATATTACGAACACAGTTCTTAAGTGTAGCAACAGAGCCGGCTAAGGCGGAACGGTCGGCAAGCTTCATAGCACCGTCCTCAAATATAACCCCCACACCGTTTTCCTGCATATAAACTGTATTTTCTTTAATGTCACTTGCAGAAAACTCAAGTCCGTCTGTTATGAGGTACATTTTTTCTACACCTTTTGTTTTGTAGATGAGCTTCAGAAGGCCTTTCGGTAAATGTCTTAAATCACCTATTACCTGGGTAGAGAAGCTGTCGAGAGTAAGGCCTGCTTCAACAACACCCGCGACTCTGAAAATTCCTTCTTTAAAGCAGGAGGTACAAGCATTATATATATGAGTTACATCGCTGTATCCGTGTTTTTCTGCTTCTTCAATTATTTCGTAGCTTGCAGCCGAGTGAGCAACTGATGCTACTATGTTTCTCTTTCTTAATTTGTCACCTAATTCCATACACCCTTCTTCTTCAGGTGCGGCACCCATAATTAAAACTTTATCCCACAAATCGAAAAGCTCGTCCGGAGGATTTTTAATCGGATTTAATATATTGTCAGCGCTTTGGGCACCTTTGTATTTCAATGAGATGTACGGACCCTCATAATGTATTCCCAGAATATTAGCTTTTTTAGAAGTCTCGCTTGCTTTTTTTACAGCGAGGGTAACATCTTTTAACTGTGATACAGGTGAAGCTAATGTAGTAGGGACTATGGAGGTTGTTCCGTATTTCAGGTGCGCTTCAGCCATTGCTTTAATATCATCGGCATTTGTGCTCATAGCACTTTTGTTTCCTCCGCCGTGAACATGTACATCAATGAAGCCCGGTGAGAGATATAACCCTGTTGCATCAATAACTGTATCATTTTTACTCTCATCGACTCTTTCGACGATATCTGTAATTTTGCCGTTGTCACATAAGACAGTGGCATTTCTTATTTTGTCTTCGAAAATAACTTTTGCGTTTTTAATAATAAGCATAGCAAGACCCCCCTTTGTTTTATAAACTAATTTTATGACTATTTTCAGCTTGTGTCAATGAAAATTTTTATGACGACTGAAAATGACAAAATATGTGCAACAATTATTCTATAATTTTATTCGGTGATTGCAATGAGTACCGTAATATATGCAGATGTTTTAGTAGCAGTCAATATTTTAATTACATATATTTTGTTGGTCGCCTCACGAGTTCTTGTGAAAAGTGATACAAATAAATATGGCGTTGTTTTTGCTTCGCTTTTAGGTGGTTTTTCTTCGCTTGTTATATTTTGGGAAAATATTCCCTTTATTATTTCTGTTATATATAAAATAAGTGTCGGTGTTGCTATAACCTGTGCAGCATTCATTCCGAAAACTAAAAAGGTTTTTATAAAAAGTACACTTACTTTTTTCTTTGTCAATTTTGTCTTCGGAGGAATTATATATTTTGCGGAAATAAGCTTCAATATGTCAGATGTAATTTATCTTAACGGTGTTGTTTATTTTGATATAAGCTTGCTGTTTTTGGTTTCAATGACACTTTTAAGTTACGGAATACTTCTGATATTTGATTACTTTATGAAAAAACGTATAGCTGAAAATGTGCTGTATGAGGTTGAAATATTCAGAGGAAGTGAAAGTGTCAGGGTAACTGCTCTTTATGATACGGGAAATCATCTGACAGACGGTATTGAGGGTAAGCCGGTTATTGTTTGTGAAACTGGCTCAATTAAAGATTTGTTTTCAATAGAGGAATTAGTATTTTTGAGCTCGGAAAATATAACAGATGAAGTTCCTGAAAGTCTTAACGGTAAACTTAGATTAATTCCTTGTAATTCAGTAACAGGTTCATCGGTTCTTAAGGCAATAGTGCCCGATAAGGTGATTATCAGAGATTCGAAAACTATGTTTTGCACAGAATTTTCAGTTGTTGCTGCAGTAAACGGGAGACTTTCCGAGGGTGAATACAACTGCTTGCTTAATGCTGATGTTTTTGAAAGGGGTAAAAGGATAAATGATATTCTGGTTGAAAAATAAGCTTGAAGAGTTATTGCTTAAATTAAGAATATATTTTGGAGATGGGAAAATTCATTATCTCAATAGTCCGCAGACACTTCCACCTCCGCTGAAAAAGGCAGAAGAGCTTGCTCTTACCGAGAGAATTGCCGCAGGTGATGAAAAAGCGCGTGAACCGCTTATTGTACATAACCTGAGACTTGTTGTGTACATAGCAAAAAAATTTGAAAGCTCCGGTGTGAATATAGAGGACCTTGTATCTATAGGAACTATAGGCTTAATAAAATCCGTCAACACATTTTGTCCTGAGAAAAACATTAAGCTTGCAACATATGCTTCAAGGTGTATTGAAAATGAAATATTAATGCATCTCAGAAAAGTAAATCAACAAAAAGGAGATGTTTCTCTCGACGAACCTCTTAATACAGATTGGGAAGGTAATGAGTTACTGCTCTCAGATGTTTTAGGAAGCGATGGCTATGAAATTAACAACAATATGGAGGATGAGGACGAAAGAAGAATTCTTCACCTTTGTATGGAAACCTTAGGGGAGAGGGAACGGCTTATAATGAATATGCGCTTCGGGCTTTGCGGACACAACGAACATACACAAAAAGAGGTGGCAGATATTTTAGGTATTTCTCAAAGCTATATTTCGCGTCTTGAGAAACGAATAATTCTGCAGTTAAAAAAAGATATAGAAAAAATAACAACAGATTAAAATATATCAGGGACTCAGTAATGAAAGAACTTGCTAAGTCCTTGATTTTTTCTTTTATGTGTACTAAAATAAAGATATGGTAAACGGGAAATCCGTCTGTGAAAATATGGTTCGGATAATTTTTTCACCTTGCGTGGTTTATAATAGGAGAGTGTTTTTTTGAATAAATCTGAAATAGTTTTTACTGCGATAGATATTTTTGGTCACCCTCTTCAGAATGCAAAAAGATTCAAGGGGATTAACTGTGTTAAGGATATTGCTTACGGTGAGCATAATTTACAGAAGGGCGATCTTTATTTTAAAGAGGGGCTTGATAAAGAGGAAGGCAAAAAGCCTATACTTTTATACATCCGCGGAGGCGGATTTTTAAAAGGTGACAAAAAGCACAGGGTAACCATTGGTGAGTATTATGCAAATGCCGGTTACTATGTTTTCAATATTAATTACCGTCTTCCGCCGGAGGCTACAATTAATTATCAGATTCAAGATTGCTGTGAAGCTCTCAATTACATAGAAAAGCTTGCAGAAAGCTATAACATAGATGTTAACAATATTTTTGTCTCAGGGGATTCATCAGGCGCTTGTCATACAGCTTTTCTTGCAGCAATCAAGTACGATGAGCAATTAAGAGTAAGGACAGGGGCACCTCTTATAAAGCTCCCGATAAAGGGCTTGCTTCTTATGTCGGGTATATATGATGTTGAAGCACTTGTGAAAACAAAAAGACTTTTTGGTGTTATTCCTCAGACCGCAGAAATGACTTTGGGAATAAAGCTTAATAAAGACTGCTCTAATTTAAAAGAGTACGAGTTTTATGATTGTATTTCTCCGACACGCTTCATAAATGAAAATTGGTGTCCTGTGTTTATAAGCTGGTCCAAGAATGATATATTCTGTAAAGGCCAGGGTGAAGAAATGTACGAAACACTCAAATCAAAAATAGATACTGTCAAAACTCATAATGTATCAGGATTAACAAATAATCATTGCTATCACCTGTTTTTAAGAATGGGGAAATATGCAACAGAATGTATGGATGAATCAATTAAATTTATGGATGAATTAACTGCTGTAAAATAATTCCTACTTGTTTACAGTTATTTTATTGACAATAGACGTAATTACTGTTAAAATAAGGTAAAGATAAATAAAATTTATCTTCGTAAAGGAGAATATTTATGGGTTTTAATGAAATTGCTGCAGTAGCCGTAAGAAAAATGGGTATTGCGACAGGTAAAAAATTAAGAAAAAAAGGTATTAAAGCAGATCCGCTTCCGAAAGATGCACCAACAGTTATAAAAGGTGAAAAATTTGTCTCAGGCTTTGCAGTTAAAGAAATTATGCCTGCAAGTGTAACTGAGAAAAAATATTGGATTGCAGGTCATGGTATGGGCAATACAATTGACCGCGTTCACGACCCACTTACTGCAAGTGCAATGTGGCTCGGAAACGGCGAAAGCGGTATTGTGCACATTTGTGCCGATATTATAGGTCTTACAAATTTCGAGGTTAATATTGTAAGAGATTCATTAAAGGATTTCTGTGAAAAATCAAACTGTAAGAGTGTTAATATTTCTTGCTCACA
>JAFVWD010000107.1 GCA_017501865.1 Clostridia bacterium
CTTTTCAAGAACCATTTCTGCATCAAAAGGCTTTGAAACAAATGATGTTATTCCGTACTCTGCAGCACGTCTTACATTCTCTTTTGTTGCTTCAGCGGTCATCATAATAATCGGAATGCCTTCAATTCCGTTATTTTTCATAAGATGAAGCACCGAAAAGCCATCAATAACAGGCATCATAACATCAAGAAGCATTGCGTCATATTTTTCCTCCTTCTTTATAAGAAGGTCAAGTGCTTCATAGCCGTTTTTAGCATCTGTAATTTCAAAATAATTTTCAAGTATATGATGAAGTATCTCTCTGTCTATAAAACTATCATCTGCAATTAATAATCTTTTTTTATCCTCTGCCACAATATTTCCACTCCTACTTAATCAGCATTATTTTTAATATGTTCTACAAGTCTGTTCTCTAAATCTTTTATTTTTAAAAACTCATTAAGTGCGTCTTCGGGATTGTTCGCTCTTAAATATTCAACTATTTTAGTATAGCTTTCATACAGTGTGTCAAATGACAGATTTGCAGTAACACCCTTTATTAAATGAGTTTTTTCAATAGCCCGCTCTATCTCTTTATTTTCAATCAGAGATTGAAATTCATTTTCTTCAATAACCTCAGGAAATTTAAAAATCAATCTCTTGTAAAAATCGGTTTTTCCTTTTAATCTGATAAGTCCGCTATCGATATTACAACCATACTCTTTAAGTGAATTTAAAAATTGCATAGCTTTTCCCCTTGTTGTTATTTTGCATAAAAATTTTAATTCATTTACAGAAATTACTGTTAAATATTTATCATTTTAAATATACCATAAAAGTAAAGTAGTGTCAACCAAAAACTTACTAAAAAACACTATAAAACTATTTTTCAGACAATTATTTTATTCATAAAAAAGGCTACTGCAATTCAATCAAATTGCAATAGCCTTTTTATATTTCAGCTTAGCTTAGTCAGCCTGTACTTAATCAAAGAATTTCTACAGTACCGTCTTCGTAAACTTTAATTTTGTCACCTGTTTTTACTGCATTTAAGAAATCATCACCAAGGCAGTCAACTGTCGGCATTGGTGTGTCAGTCCATACAGCAGCTAAAACTGCACCTGCAGCAGCAAGTGAGTCTATGTGTTCTGAGAAAAGCATACAAGCAGGAGCTCTGTCCATAGCTTTTGCACAATAAAGAACCATACCGCCTGTTGTTGAGCCGATTGTCTGTGGAAGGCAAAGTGCTGTACCAACCATTGGCTTCTCATAAATATCAGTATTATTCTGGTCACCGCACTTAGCAGTTTTATCACCGAACTGAAGTGCATTCTGGAATGAAGCAAGGGTATTGAAACCATTGTGAGATACAAGAGCAGTTGCTTCTACTGTACCCGGTACTACCGGACGACCTTTAAATGTTTTCATCTTATTTTACCCCCTTAGTAATTATGTCAAGAATCTCTTCACTTGTGTAGTAACGAGAAGTTGTATATGTTCTTAATTTATTTGAGTTTGTAATAACCGGCATTTTCTTTGCGAGCGGGTTATTCATATACATAAGCGGGCAAATATAACTGAGAACAACACCTGTTGCTTCAAGCTTAGCAGCATATTCCGTTTTCTTGAAATCTTCAACAACTGCCGGTGCTGCTGTAAATACTGTCGGAATAGCAACCTTTGTTCTTCCGCTCTTCTTAAGACCTTCAACAACATTGTCAGTCCATTCGTTAAGCTGTGCATGAGAAAGATGAGGGCAGCCTATAAAGCAAAGCTTTGGTGTTGCGTTCTTATCCTTCCACATAACAGGGTAAGAAGCCTTAACTCTTTCAAGCTCAGCATCATCAATAACATAAGTTTTTGCACCCTCTGCTATAATGCCTTCGCCCATTTCAACTGCTTCCGGTGTAAGACCTTCAATATGATAAAGACCAACTGCACCGTTAGAAGCTGTAGCCGCACCAAAATCCTTAAGATATGCCTTAGCATCATCATCTAACTCAGTACCAATCCAATTAGTAAGGTTTTTAACATAAGGAACATCTTCCATAACCTTCATACCAATTGCACTACCGAGAACCTGTGCTTCAGGCTTTTTAGTTGTTTTAACTTCAACAATCCATGTAGCTTTTCTTCCTTCATCTGTAACAAGACCGAAATAAGGAACATAACCAACAATAGAACCCATAAGCTCAATAATACCTGAGTTACGGTTGCAACGAGCACCTAAAACCGAGTTTGCATAAACAACAGCACTTGACTCTGCCCATGAAAGAACGTCGCCCTTCTTAGGGATATTACCAACCTCATTCATATAGCATGTGCATGTGTATGCGTCATCGCTTACAAGACCTAACTTTCTGAGCTGTTCATCATAGCTGTTCTGCTTTGAATACATAAACTTTTTGAAAACCACATTTTTAAGGAAATCCGAAGGAACCTTAGGGTCAAGTGGTTTCGGGTCAACACTAAACTTTTGTTTAGATTTTACCCCTGCCTCGATAAGCTGCTCCATAAGGTCATAAACAGGAGTCATAACCTTAAGACCGAAACTTGTAACAAGATGTCCCATTTCGCTTGTAACAGGAACCATCTTTGTAGCTCCGAAAGCCTCGCCGTACATAACGAGAGTTTTCATCACCTTTGCCATGGTTTCCCCTTGCTTGCCATCAAGAATGGCTTTTTGTTCAGGGGTGAGTTCCATTTTATAATTCATTTTTTTCAACCCTTTCAGCTGATTTATTTTTATACTAATTTAAATATTTCTCGCACAGCGATATGCCGCTCTGACAGCTTCAAATACTTTAGCACCCTTATAGCTGTCACCGATGTTATAAATCTCATCAGCAACATGCTTTGAAACACAGTCGTAATAAAGCGTATCTTCCGGCTTTACCCCTGTTGCAAGAACTATTATATCACAAAAAAGCTTTTCCTCAACATACTCATTTTCAATTTTTTTGAAAGAATCCATAGGATTCGGTATATTTTCAGGAAGGATGGGCTTCCAGGTAACATACGGATCCGGAACATTTTTGTGTTTATTCCGTATCACCTTTACCATATTCCCCTCTATACTTCTGACTTTTGTGCAGTTAAGCAGCTTAACACCTGCTTCCTCGAGATAATGTATTATGTGTCCGCGGTTCGCGGTACAGGTGTGATTCATAATATATTTATCCATTTCAACCACTTTTACATCTTTACCGCACTCATATTTAAGGAAGTACGCAGTTTCTGCACCAACAACCCCGCCACCTATAACAACTACACTTTGTGCATTTCTTACAAGCTTCGGATTATTAAGAACATCGACTGCAAAAAGAACATTTTCGCTGTCAATACCCGGTAAATCGGGACGAGTCTGCCCTGCACCCGTAGCTACTAAGACCGCATCGTAGCCTTTGGCTTTCATTGACTCTGCAACCGCAGAGCCTTTAATTAATTCAAAATCTTTATTTTTCTTAAGCTTTTCTACAGTTGACTTAAGATAATCAAGATAATTTTTCAATTCATATTTTATTTTAGGCTTACTCCCGGGAACGATATTTCCGCCTATAACATTCTTTTCATAAAGATCAACTGCGTGACCACGTTTAATTAATGTTTCAGCGGCAACCACTCCTGCAGGTCCGGCACCTACTACAGCAACATACTTTTTAACTTCAGCCTTCGGAATTTCTCTTGAGTACTCATCCTCAAAAGCTGTACGGGGATTAACCGCGCATTGCGGATGGCCACCTTCGACAAATTCATTGAGACATGCCTCCTGACAGCCTATACACGGGCGGATTTCTTTTACCTCACCCTTATATGCCTTATTGCACCATTCTGCATCTGCAAGAAGCGGACGTCCGAGCATAATCATATCGCAAAGCTCATCTCTGAGAGCCTGTTCTGCTAAATCGGGATACCCTAATTTACCAACC
>JAFVWD010000108.1 GCA_017501865.1 Clostridia bacterium
AAAGAAGAAAAAGTTAAATAAGGCACCAAAACTTCCTATACTTATTTTGTTTTTGGTTTGTCTTTTATTTGTCGGAATGCTTCAGAGTGAACAATATGTTCCTGTGTATGAACAGCTTGGGCAGTTGGGAATATGCTTCTTATGCATATATACTGCAATAGGTGTTTTTGAAGCATTAAGCAGAGGGCTTAACAAGATTGGCACCAAAGAAGTGAACGAAGAGCCGAGCGGGGAATTAATTGATGAGATTCCCTCAGAGCAGGTAACAAAAAAGAAAAAGCTGACGAAGCTTTTTAACAAAAAGAATACTCCCGAGAAGGCAGAAAAGAAAAATAAGTTTAAGAGAATTGCTCTGATTACGACAGAGGTTCTTTACGTAATAATTCAGTTGTTTTTTATTGTAACTCTGGCAATAAGCTCATTTTCTTATAACCTTAAAATAATCAGCCTTCAGGAAATGGAATATACCTTTGGGCATATAGGTGTTCTTGCGGTTTTTGCAATATGCTCATTTGTGTACAGAAGCTTTATTTCACAAAAGAAAGAGCAGAAAGCACGGAAAACATTGTCTTTGATTTTCACCGTGTTGGGTGGTGTTTCAGTTGTTTACACAGGTATATGCGCGCTGAACATAATTCTTGAAATGGATTTTTCAAACGTTGCATTCTGGTTCTACAGAATATGCTCGATTTATGTTGCGCTCGTGTTGCTGGTAGACCTTTTTATGACGGTAATAAAAAAGGAAACACTCAAGGATTTCAATTACGATTTTTACTTGCCTAAGCTTAAGCTTAAAGGAAAAGACGGCGAAAGTAAAAAAAGTATTTTAGATGCTTTGGAGGAATATACGGGTATATCGCTCAAATCATTATGGAGCATTAAGTATGTTGCAGAAATATTACCTGCGGCAGTATTGGTTATTATAGCAGTGTTGTTTGTCTCAACCTGTGTTTATAAGGTAGAGCCGTATGAACAAGCTGCAGTTTACAGATTCGGTACATTAACAGAGGCTTCTATAAAGGGTGAGGGTCTTCACTTTAAATTACCGTGGCCGATAGATAAAGCGGAGATTTATGAGGTTGAACGCGTTCAGAATATGACCATAGGTTATGAGTCTAATGACACTATGGATAATATGTGGACTGAATCACACTCTGTTGAGGAATATAAGCTTTTAACAGGCGACGGAAATGAGCTTGTTTCAGTAAACATAAAGCTTGTTTACAAAATAAATGATTTGTACTCATACATAATTAAGAGCTCTTCACCTGAACAGATATTGAGCTCAAAGGCTTATGAGTTTATGATGAACAAAACAAACTCAACGGACCTTGATACTATTTTAAGTGTTAACAGAACAAATCTTTCAAAAGAGCTTTTACAGGTTCTTAATGAATATACTAAAAAAAATAATGTGGGATTATCAGTAGAAGAGGTTATTGTTGAGAGCATACATCCACCTGTAGAGCTTTCAGACGTTTACCAGTCTGTTGTCAGTGCAGATGTAAAAAAGACAACCTCAATCACAAATGCACAGGCAGAAGCACAGACACTTATTATTGATGCTGAAAAGGATGCAAAAACGGTAGTTATAACCGCAAAAGAAAAACAGACCTCAAAGGTTGCAGATGCAACTAAAGAAATGGCAGTTTACAAAGCTGCGCTCAATGCTTACAAGGAGAGCCCGAAATCATTCAAATTAAGCAAATATCTTGATACCTATGAAAAGGTTATAGGCGGAAATAAGGTTTACGTATTTTCTGCAAATATAGATTCAGAGCTTTCACAATATATTATTAATTCATCGGGCAAGGCACTTGACGAAGCTACTGTTATCAAATCGGAGGAATAATTAATGAAAATCAAAAAAATATATAAATGGATATTTGCACTTTTACTTGTTGTAATAATTGCAACTTTCGGTTTTACTTTTACAGTAAAAGAGGGTTCTTGTGCTATTGTTTCAAGATTTGGTGAGGTAAGAGATGTTTATATGGATTCAGGACTCCATTTTAAATTACCGTATCCTTTTGAAAATGTTTATACATATGACACAAGAAGCCAGTATATGGATTCAGGCTACACAGAAACTCTTACAAATGATAAGAAAAACGTTATTTTGCAGACATATCTTGTATGGCATATAGAAGATGCAATGAAGTTTTATACAAGTGTGGGAGACAATGAAAAAGCAGAAAAATATCTTAACGATTTAACAGCAAATGTAAAAAACGGTGTTATGGGTAATTATGAGCTTTCTGCTTTGGTTTCAACAGATCTTGAAAATATTAAAATCAATGAAATTTCAGAATCAATTGAAAAATCTGTTTGTGAAAATGCACTTAAAGATTACGGTATCCGTGTGGAGACAGTAAAAATAAAAAGACTTGCACTTCCTACAAACAATATCGAAAGTGTTTTTGAACAGATGATTGCTGACAGAGAAAAGCAGGTAACAAAGCTTATTTCTGAAGGTGAAAGAGATGCCGCTATAATTATGAGCGAGGCAAATGCAAAGGCTGCAGAAATTCTTGCAGAGGGTAAATTGGAAGCAGCCGAAATAGATGCAGAAACCGAAAAGCAGGTAGCTGAAATTTACGGTGATGCGTATGATAAGAATTCTGAGCTGTTTGTATTCCTCAAGAAGCTTATAGCACTTGAAAATTCAGTAAGTGAAGATACTGTTATTATTATGAAAAGTGATGAATCACCTTTTGATATAGTAGATGAATTACAATAACGGAGGCAAAAATGAAAAACAAAAGTATTGAAGTTTTCGAAACAATAATGCTTTCCGTAATGAAGTATTTTAAATGGGTTGTTGTGGCTTCTGTTGCACTTATAGTGCTTACAGGTGTCTACAAGGTTGACAGTAATGAGGTTGCAATTGTACTGAGATTCGGCAGACTTGTAGGAACTACAGCAAGTGAACAGATTAAAAATCCGGGATTGCATTTTGCGTTTCCATACATAATAGATGAGGTAATAAAGGTACCTGTTG
>JAFVWD010000109.1 GCA_017501865.1 Clostridia bacterium
GTGTATGTGTAATAATTAGTAATTACGACGAAGAAGATACAACTGAAATAACCTTCGAAATTACTTATGAAGGTGTAGATGAGCCTGAAGATTTCGGCGATGTAGATGGTGAAGGCGATTACGACGATGAGGATGAAAGCTCTGAGTTGACAGAAAACGGATTCTATGCAAGTATACTTACAGAAACAACCTGTGTAATAGATGGTATAGACTCCGAGGCAATAAATAACGGAGTGTTAAACATACCTGAAACAATCTGCGGTTACACTGTAACGAGTATAGGTGGAGGTGCTTTTATGTCTCAAACTTCACTCACAAGTGTAACAATACCTGACAGTGTCGTAGAAATAGGTGCTTGGGCATTTAACGGATGCACTTCTCTTAAAAGTGTTAGTATTCCCGGTGGAGTATCTGTTTTAGGAGAGCGAGTTTTTCGTGGTTGTTCCTCACTTGAAAATGTGATCTTACAAGAAGGTTTAACAGAAATAGGTTGGGATGCCTTTGCTTACTGTGATTCACTTACAAGCGTATCAATTCCCGGTAGTGTAACAAGTATAGATGATTCTTCTTTTGTTGGTTGTTCTTTACTTGAAGCAATAAATGTTTCAGCTGAAAATAGAAATTACTCAAGCAAGGACGGGGTTTTATTCAATAAGGAAGAAACACAGCTTTTGCAATATCCTATAGCAAAAAAAGGAACAGAATATAATATTCCTGGTACAGTTACAAGCATAGAAAGAACAGCATTTTATGATTGTTCTTCACTTGAAAAAATAACAATTCCGAACAGTGTAACAAGTATAGCTTATTGGAGCTTTATGGCATGTAGCTCACTTTCTGAGGTCAATTTGCCTGAATCGTTGAAGACGATCGGTTATGAGGCTTTCTGTAATTGTACTTCACTTACAAGTGTAACAATTCCCGGAAGTGTAACGAGTATAGTTGATGGTGCTTTTGGTTATTATTATGAAGGAGGAGAATGCAAGGTAGAAGGCTTCACAGTTCATGGTGTAAAAGGTACCGAAGCCGAAAGATATGCAAATGATAACGGATTCATATTTGTAGAGGTTGTTTCTTCGCATACTCACAGTTACACAGAAAGTATAACAAAGCAACCAACCTGTGCAGAAACAGGAACTAAAACCTTTACCTGCACTTGCGGTGACAGCTACACAACACCTGTTGCAGCCCTCGGACATAACTATAGCAATGAATACACAGTAGACAAATCTCCTACATATGATGAAGAAGGCTCAGAGTCAAGACATTGTACTCGTTGTGGTGCAAGAACAGGTGAAAAAGCAATTCCGAAATTAGTAAGACTTTTCGCACCAACAATTTTAATAACTACTTCAACAGAAAAAGGTGTTAAATTCACATGGAGTGCGGTTGAAGGTGCAGACGGATATACTGTGTTCAAACTCGTACAAGATTCAACAGGCAACTACGTTTACAAAGAGTTAGCAACAGTCGGAGCAGCTACTTTTGCATTTACAGACTGGACTGCAGTAGAAGGTGAAACATACTGCTACGCAGTTTGTGCTATGGACAATTACGGTGCTACAAGTCCGTACGCAGAATTTGCGTTTACATATGTAAAACCAATACCTCTTGCAACACCTACTGTAAAAGTGGCAAACACCGCAAAGGGTATAAAGGTTAGTTGGAACAAGGTTGACAATGCACAGAAATATGTTGTTTATCGCAGATTCTACAGCCCTACCAACAAAAGATGGTCAGGATGGGTTGCACTTAAAACAACAACAGGCTTAAGCTTTACAGATACAACTACAAAAATCGGCATTAATTACCGTTACACAGTAAAGGCTGTAAACGGAAAATCTGCAAGTGCGTTTAAGTCTACACCTACAATAAAATACAATGTAGTACCAACCGTAACAGTAGCAAATGCTTCAAACGGTATTAAAGTTAGTTGGTCAACAGTAGCAAACGCAACAGGCTACACAGTATACAGTTCAACCTACAATTCAAAAACAAAGAAATGGTCAAGCTGGAAAAACCGTGGTACCGCAAAAGCAAATGCAAAGAGCTGGGTAGACAAGAGCGCAAAGAAGGGTACTATTTATAAGTACACAGTACGCGCAAGATACGGCAGTGTAGCAAGTAGCTTTAAGGCAAGTGCAAATATAGTTCGTCTTTTGAACCCGACAGTTAAAGTAGCAAAAGCTTCAAACGGAATTAAAGTAACCTGGAACAAAATTGCAGGAGCTAAAAACTACAAAATCTACCGTGCACAATATGTAAACGGCAAATGGAGCGGTTGGAGTGCAATAAAAACAACCAACAACAAAACATTTGCATATGTTGACAAAACTGCAAAGAAGGGTGTTTATTA
>JAFVWD010000110.1 GCA_017501865.1 Clostridia bacterium
AAAGCATCCGCTTTCATCGTTTATAATTACTGCACCGTTTTCCAATGCAAACCTTGCAATATCACTTCTGAAGGTATCTACAGAAACAGGAATTTTTACCGTAGCGGGAATCAACGGAAGCACCGTTTTTAATCTTGAAAGCTCCTCTTCGGGCGAAGCAACCTTCTTTCCCGGCGAAGTAGAACATCCACCTATATCTAAAATATCGGCACCACTGCTTTCAATTTCAAGTGCTCTGTTAAATGCCGCCTCAGGAAAAAATGTTTTACCTGTTTCAAAGAAAGAATCGGGAGTAACATTCAGAATGCCCATTACAAGCGGCGATTTCTTATTTTTTATACAATTATATATAGAAAACATTATTTCTCCAAATTAACCTCTCAAAAGAGACATTACTTCAGCTCTGACTTTAGCATCATTTCTTGCGTATCCTCTTAAAGCTGAGGTCTGAGTTTTTGCACCTGCAGCACGCACACCGCGCATTGTCATACAAAGGTGCTCCGCCTCAACAATAACCGCTACACTTTTGGCGCCTAATTTCAAATATAAAAAATCTGCTATTTCTGCTGTAAGTCTTTCCTGAACCTGCAAACGTTTTGCATAAACATTTACAATTCTTGCAAGCTTTGAAAGTCCTATTATTTTACCTTCATTCGGAATATAAGCTATGTGCGCTTTGCCTACAAACGGCAACAAATGATGCTCACACATAGAATAAAGCGGAATATCACGAACAATAACGAGTTCGTCATTTCCGGGCTCATTAAAAATTTTAAGATGCTCTTCCGGTGATTGACCTATACCTGCAAAAACTTCTTCATACATATTGGCAACCCTTTTGGGTGTCTCTTTGAGCCCTTCTCTGTTAGGGTCCTCGCCTATAGCTTCAAGAATATCTCTGACTGCTCTTTCAATTTTTTCTTTATCCATAAAACTCGCTTCTTTCTGCCTCTTATATTATAATTAAAAATACATACAAACGGTGTACAATTCTTCATTTACACTGTAGTACACGTTTCTGTTCGCTTCTGTTGCCGCCATCAATCCTGTAATCTGATAGCTTCTGTAAACAACACCTTTGTTAAAAAATTCATCTATAGCCCAGGAAAGCTCTTCCGGAGAATTGAATTTAATCTCTGCACAGTTATAGCCCTTGAATTTAGATTTTAAAATAATTGTCTCCAAGGAATCTTTCAAAGCATCTGAATTCGTTTGAGTTAATACCGAGCCTTCCTTTACGAAGAAGTTACTTTCAGTATCAGTACAAATAGGAATAGGCTGTTTTATATTTGCGTGTCTTAATAAAATCTGTTCCGTAGTCACATTAAAATAAGTATGATGCAGTACATTATTTTCACTACCCGGATCATCCCAGGTAACATCAACAAAATAACCCTTGCCGTCAATTACAACAAAATTCCACATATGCCCTACAAAAGTAATCCCATCGTCAGAAGCCTCTCCTGTAACAAGTCGGTTATCAATATTTAATGCACTCATAATATACTGGAATGCACGCGAATACCCTTCACATGATGCTCTGCCCTCAACAAGGCAGCCATACATACTGTTTACCGAAGGATTTGATGTATCATTACTATAAACGCAATGCTGTATTAAATAATCATGCACGAAAAGCTCCTGCTCGTATTGTGTAGGGTAAGCCTTTGCCTGCTGAGCTATAGAAAGTGCAATATTTTTTGCATTTGTAAGACGTGCATTATACTCGTCATAGGTCATAATATACTGTGGTATAAAATAAACCTTCTGTCCTTCCCTTTGCATTGTGCTTGTAAGTCCCAAGCAGAACAAATCGGGATTGTCGTAAGAAATTGCCTCAAACACCTTTAAAAGGTCACCATCCTCAAGAGCAGGCACCTCAATTTTTTCAGGCATTCCGTAAATATTCTGAATGACAATATTATACACGTTACGTTCATTTGCATTAAGCTCATTATATGCGTAACGATAGTACCCTGTATCTGCACCACTCGGAACATCAATATAATTAAAATCCTGTGGTTTTAAAACATTTGAAAGTAAATTAAGAAGACTGAACGAAACAACACCGGCTAATACAATCACCGCTGCAACAATTGCAACTATGCGCAGTTTTTTACTCTTCATTGGTTGTTACCTCCTCTGCGTACAAGTCACCGCCTGTAACAGTTGCAGCAACATACACTCTTAATAATTCTTTCGAAGATGTAGGTATAATAGAACCTGCCTTATCTTTGACATTCAAAAAATCCACTATTGAAATATCTGTTTCACAATAATTGATAATCTTTGTAAAAAGCTCTTCCGAATTTGCATTATTCTCAGCTGTATAAAAAGCTGAAAATGCAGCAACTATTATATCGGCATTTTTTTCAGATGCTTTTAAACCCGAATATGTTGTGGATATATATTTCATATACTTATATGTTTTTTCAGGAGTAAGTGTATTCTTACCCCTTTTAAGCTCCAGAAACATATCTTCGGTATCGTAGGCAATCTCCTCTTCAAGGAACATCTCTATATTACCAAAAACATTAAAAATAGCCTTGTATGAGGTTTCTGTAAGAATTACATATCGGTCAATATTTGTGTATAACACCTTTTCAGCTTCTTCAATAAACAACTCTTTGCTTTGCTTTATGAGGGCATCAGAAAGAGTTAGCTGACCTGATTGCAGCATTTTATTTGCATCGACAGGAACAACTCTTATAGTTTTATCAAAAAGATCTACTGAAATAAGATTAATAAACCTTACTGCAGTTTTATCATCTGACATAACCGAAAGCAAGAACACCGCATTACCTTCGTAAACAGGTGCCTCGGTTGCCTCAGTTGTTTCTGTCACGGGTGCGGTTTCTCCTGACTCACCAAATATATTGTTAAAATCATAATTCAGAGAGCGCCAGAGTATAAGTGTTGAAAAAGTACCCAGCAACAATGAGAAGCATAAAAACAATATAATAAAAGTCTTTTTTCGCTTTGAATTGAATTTATTTTTTCGCTCTAAATCGAGCCCATAACGAGCCATCGTTCTGCCTCCTTCGGCAAAATATAATACATCGAAAAACAAGAACGTAATGATACATAATACAGTATAATAAATTTATCGTA
Organism: Clostridia bacterium; assembly: GCA_017501865.1. GTDB lineage: Bacteria > Bacillota > Clostridia > Oscillospirales > Acutalibacteraceae > DTU089. The sequence continues at coordinate 3,112 of JAFVWD010000110.1, forward strand.
AAATTACAAGTATAAGAATAAAATAATTTATATAATCAAAACGGATTGACTTGAAATAAAACTTATGCTAAACTTTTTTAACAAAAGCTTTTGATTGAAGGAGAATGTTTAATGATTTGTAAAAACTGTAACAAAGAAATACCCGATAATTCAAATTTCTGTACAGGCTGCGGTGCACCTGTTGAACACATGCAAGCTCCGCAACCTTTCGTTCCTCAACAGAAAAACAACTCCACAAAGAAAACATTAATTATTGCAGGTGTGGCTGTTTTTCTTGCTGTTATAATA
>JAFVWD010000111.1 GCA_017501865.1 Clostridia bacterium
TCTCATAGGAGGTATTTTATATGAAACTCAGACCACTTGGCGACAGAGTTGTTCTTAAATTCTGTGCTGCAGAAGAAACAACAAAAAGCGGTATTATTTTAGCAGCTGCTGCTCAGGAAAAACCGCAGACAGCAGAGGTTATTGCCGTAGGCCCCGGTGCACTTGTTGACGGCAAGGAAGTTAAAATGGAAGTTAAAATCGGCGACAAGGTAATATTAAGTAAATATTCAGGCACAGAAGTTAAGGTTGACGGCACTGATTATGTTGTTGTTCGTCAGAATGATATTCTTGCTATTGTTGAATAATCTGACAATTTATTATTTTTAAGGAGTAACTTTTATGGCTAAACAAATTATTTATGGTGAAGAAGCAAGAAAAGCTCTTCAGGCTGGTATTGATAAACTCGCAAATACAGTAAAAATTACACTCGGACCTAAAGGCAGAAACGTAGTGCTCGACAAAAAATACGGTGCACCGCTCATTACAAATGACGGTGTTACAATTGCAAAAGAAGTTGAGCTTGAAGACCCATTTGAAAATATGGGTGCTCAGCTTGTAAAAGAGGTTGCAACAAAAACAAATGATGTTGCAGGTGACGGTACAACAACAGCAACTCTTTTAGCACAGGCATTAATTCGTGAAGGTATGAAAAACGTTGCTGCAGGTGCTAACCCAATGGTAGTTAAAAAGGGCATAAAGGGTGCAGTAGATAATGTTGTTGAAACAATTAAGAGCAACTCACAGCCTGTTAAAAATTCAAGCGATATTGCAAGAATTGCTACAATTTCAGCAGCAGACCAGAATGTAGGTAAGCTTATTGCAGAAGCAATGGAAAAGGTAACTGCAGACGGTGTTATAACAGTAGAGGAAAGCAAAACTGCAGAAACAAGCTGTGATGTAGTTGAAGGTATGCAATTTGACCGTGGTTATATTTCACCTTATATGGTTACAGATACTGACAAAATGGAAGCAGTAATTGACGATGCTTACATTCTTATTACAGACAAGAAGATTTCTAATATTCAGGAAATTCTTCCTCTTCTTGAGAAAATTGTTCAGGCAGGTAAAAAGCTTGTTATTGTTGCAGAAGATATTGAAGGCGAAGCACTTGCAACACTTCTTGTTAACAAATTAAGAGGTACATTTACCTGTGTTGGCGTAAAAGCACCGGGCTTTGGTGACAGAAGAAAAGAAATGCTCCGCGATATAGCTATTCTCACAGGCGGTGAGGTTATAACAGAGGAGCTCGGACTTGAGCTTAAGGATGCAACAGTAGAGCAGCTCGGTCGTGCACGTCAGGTTAAAATTCTCAAAGAGGATACAATTATTGTTGACGGTGCAGGTGACAATGAAGCAATTAAAGCACGCGTTGCTCAGATTAAAACACAAATTGAAACAACCACATCTGATTTTGACAGAGAAAAGCTTCAGGAAAGACTTGCAAAGCTTTCAGGCGGTGTTGCAGTAATCCGTGTAGGTGCGGCTACAGAAACAGAAATGAAAGAAATGAAGTTGAGAATTGAAGATGCTCTTGCAGCAACAAAAGCCGCTGTTGAAGAGGGTTATGTTGCAGGCGGCGGTGTAGCACTTCTTAACGCAATTCCTGCTCTTAAAGAGTATATTGAAAAAATTGAAGATCTTGACGAAAAAACAGGTGCAAAAATTGTTCTTAAGGCTATCGAAGAGCCTGTTCGCCAGATTGCTCAGAATGCAGGTCTTGAGGGTTCTGTAATTATTGACGGAATTCTTCGTTCAGGAAAAGCAGGCTACGGCTTTGACTTTGCTACAGAAACATATACAGATATGGCTGAAGCAGGAATTCTTGACCCGACAAAGGTTACACGTTCTGCGCTTCAGAATGCCTCATCTGTTGCAGCAATGGTTCTTACAACAGAAAGTCTTGTTACAGACAAACCTGACCCGGCTGCAGATGCTGCAAACGCAGCAGCTATGGCAGCAGCACAAGGCGGCGGAATGTATTAATCATAAAAAATTATAAAGACAAAATGAGCTGTAAAAACGATAAGTTTTTACAGCTCATTTTTAGGGGATAGGGAAAAAAGATGCAGAATGGACAAACTGAGCAAAATCAAGGCGATAGCCTGTATTTTGCTTGCCCGAAGGCGTACAATGGTACGTCGAGTGGCGAAGTTTGTTCATAGTATAAAACATAAATTTTTCATCAA
>JAFVWD010000009.1 GCA_017501865.1 Clostridia bacterium
ACCACGGTGAAGATATTAAAGTAAGAGCACAGGAATTTATTGACGTTTACGGCGATAAATATCTTAAAGAAACTGAAGAAGTAAGAAGAAAAGCACTCGTAGAATTTGCACTTCCTAAAAACATTGAAACAATGAAAGGTGCGATGGAAAAATACAGAATTGACTACGACCTTTGGTTCTCTGAACTTTCTCTCCATAATGGTGGTGAGTTACAAGAGACAATTGATATTCTTAAAAAGAATGGTTACACTTACGAAAAAGATGGTGCTCTCTGGTATAAAAATAAAGAAATTCAGACAGAAATTCTCAAAAAACAGGGCAAGTCAGACGAAGATATTGAAAAATTAGAATTAAAAGACGACGTTCTTATCCGTCAGAATGGTAATCCAACTTACTTTGCGGCAGATATTGCATACCACAGAAACAAACTCTTAAAACGTGGTTTTGACAAGGCTATTGACGTCTGGGGTGCAGACCACCACGGTCACGTTGCAAGAATTAAGGGTGCTATGGAAGCAGTTGGTCTTGACGGCGACAGACTCGACGTTGTTTTAATGCAACTTGTTAACCTTATGAAAGACGGACAGGCTGTTAAAATGTCAAAAAGAACCGGTAAAGCAATTACACTTGTTGATTTGCTCGATGAAGTTCCGATTGATGCAGTAAGATTTTTATTTAATATGCGTGAAGCAGGCAGTGCTATGGATTTTGATTTAGGTCTTGCAGTTGAACAGTCTAACCAGAACCCAGTTTATTACTGTCAGTATGCACACGCAAGAATTTGCAGTATCTTGAGAAAATTAGAAAATGAAGGCGTAAAAATAAGAAAACCATCTAAAGAAGAACTTATGCTTCTCTCTTCAGCTGAAGAAAAGGATTTAATCAGCCATTTAGCATCACTCACAGGTTTAATTATTCTTGCGGCTAATACTTATGACCCTGCAAAAATCACACACTATGCAGGCGAGCTTGCAACAAAATTCCACAGATTTTATAATGCACAACGCGTTATGACAGATGATGAAAGCGTAATGCAGGCAAGAATTTTCCTTTGTAACTGTGTAAGAAACACTATGAAAAATGTTCTTTCTATGCTTAAAATTCAGGCTCCTGAAAGTATGTAATAACAATGGAATTTGCTTACATAAAAAAATTAAAACCATTTATAATCCTCGCAATGATATTTATTTTTATGCCTGTTATAACAAAAGCGGGTGGTCTTGTACCAACAGATTTTAATGGTTTTGCCGTTACAAGTGATGATATAGTCGTTGTCGGCGATAACACCGCCGTTACCGGCTGGAAAGATAATAAAAAAGTTTTTTCCTTTGAATTATCTTTAAAAAGCGACTATGCTTTGTCTGTAAATCAAAACGATAATATCGTTATTTATACCAAAAACGCGAGATTTACATTTACTCAGGATGGTACACCACTAACTTTTTCGGAAAACAGCACCGAGAATTACGAAGAACTCAAAAATCGTAAGGTTGTAACGACAAATAGTGGTGCAAGTTATGTTCTGACAAACAAATTCGGATTTATAAATAGCATTGTAAAGGTTGAAAACGGAGAACAAACAACTGTTTACAGAACACCTTCCGCTGTATTATTTGCAGAATTTGCATTCT
>JAFVWD010000112.1 GCA_017501865.1 Clostridia bacterium
GGCTTGCTTTACCGGTGTGTGTTGCTTCGCTATGTCTTGCAAGAATGCATGAAAAGACTGATGTTATGTTGTCTTTCAGAAAAAAGGGCGAAAAAACAGAAGATTACAAGCCGTATATGTCTAATTTGCTTGCAATATGTTCAAGTGCTTTTATATCTTATATTGTAGGGGTAATAGTTCAGTTTTATTTTGAGTTGTAATTTGAAAACAATAAGGGGGAACACGGGGGAGCTTCCTGTTTTCTGAATAATCAAAAAGCATTTTTCATATAGTTTACCTGAAGGAGTGAACTTTATGAAAAAATGCTTTTCTTTATTTTTATCAACAATTTTTATATTTCAAATTTTAATAACTGCCAATGCTAAAACCGTAACAAAAGAAAACGAAGAAGTTACACCTGTATTTAACTCGGTAGCAACAGCTAAACAAAAGAATGAAAATCTGCCTGTCGAAATAAAAGCAAAGTCGGCAGTTCTTATGGAGGTAAGTACGGGCGAAATTTTGCTCGGATACAACAAGGATGAAAAGTTGTATCCTGCATCTGTTACTAAAATAATGACAATGCTTTTGACTATGGAAGCTATAAAAGATGGTAGAATTTCTTTAACAGATGTTGTAGTGTGTAGTGAAAATGCCGCGAAAAAAGGCGGTTCTCAAATTTGGCTTGAAGTCGGAGAAGAAATGACTGTCAACGAGCTTCTGAAAGCGACTGCCATAGGTAGCGCAAATGATGCAGCAACACTTCTTGGTGAGTATATAGCAGGTGACGAAAAGGCATTTGTTGATTTAATGAATAAGCGTGCGAAGGAGCTTAAAATGAACAATACTCATTTTGACAATGCTACAGGACTTGACGACACGAGCGAAACACACCTGACTACTGCTTATGATATAGCAATAATGTCGGCTGAGCTGATGAAACACGATTTGATTCAGGATTATACAACCGTATGGATGGATTCTTTGAGAAACGGAGAAACAGAACTTGTAAATACAAATAAGCTTGTAAGATTTTATAACGGTACTACAGGTATTAAAACGGGTACGACAGCAAAGGCAGGGTGTTGCGTTTCTGCTTCCGCTATGCGTGATAATCTTCATCTGGTAGCAGTAGTAATGGGTAGTGCAAACAGTAACGAACGTTTTGAAACTGCAAAAACATTACTGAACTGGGGGTTTTCGAATTACGAGAAGAAAACACTTGAAATTGACGGTAGCGCATTTAAAGATGTTTCTGTAATTGGTGGAGAAAGCAATAAAGTAACGCCATATGTAAAAGAAAATACGGAAGTGCTCATAAAAAAAGGCGATTTTGAAAAACTTGAGCAGACTGTTAATCTGACAGAAAATGTTGAAGCGCCCGTTATTGAAAATCAGAAAATCGGAAGTGTCAGATTTACTCTGGCAGGAGAAACAGTTGCAGAGTATCCTTTGTTAGCTGAAAACGAAGTGAAAAGACTGACTTTTTATAAATCGTTTTTACGAATGATGCACTTTTTATCCTGCGGAGAGACCAATATTTAAAAAATAACATTAAAATGCTTATTGGTTCTTGATTTTAAATGCTTTTTGTTATACAATAGACAAGATTACGGAGTTTTCCGATTAAAAACATAGGAAGTGTTAAAATGTTCTACACATCAACAAGAGACAACAGTGTAAAGGTAACTGCTTCAAAAGCAATTACAGATGGTATTTCACCTGACGGCGGGTTATATATCCCAACCGAGATACCTGCAGTTTCATCAGATGAATTGAAAGCACTCTGCGGTGTTGATTACAAAGAAAGAGCAAAGAAGATTTTAGGTCTTTATCTTACAGATTTTACAAAAGAGGAGCTTGATTCCTGCGTAGAAGGTGCTTACAGCGACGGAAAGTTTGCCTCAAAGGATACTGCACCGGTTGTTAAGTTGCACGATAATGTAAGCATACTTGAGCTTTTTAAAGGCCCTACCTGTGCTTTTAAAGATATGGCTTTGCAGATTTTACCTTATCTGCTCACAGTATCAGCAAAGAAAAATCTTGAAAATAAAGAAATTGTAATTCTTGTTGCAACCTCAGGTGATACAGGTAAAGCTGCACTTGAAGGCTTTAAGGATGTTGACGGCACTAAGATTTTGGTATTTTACCCTAATGACGGTGTCAGTCCTATGCAAAAGCTTCAGATGACAACCCAAGAGGGTGCAAATGTTGGTGTATGCGCTATACACGGTAATTTTGATGATGCTCAGACAGGTGTTAAATCAATCTTTACAAATGCAGAAATTTTAAAGAAATTCAAGGAGAATAATCTTGTATTCTCTTCAGCTAACTCCATTAACTGGGGTAGGTTAGCACCACAGATAGTTTACTATTTCTCAGCATATTGTGATATGGTAAATCAGGGTTCCGTAAAATTCGGTGATGAAATTAATATTGTTGTACCGACCGGTAACTTCGGCAATATCTTAGCAGCATATTTTGCAAAAGAAATGGGTCTCCCTGTAAAAAAACTTATTTGCGCTTCAAATAAAAATAAAGTTCTTACAGATTTTATTACAACAGGTACATATGACCGTAACCGTGAATTCTTTACAACAGATTCACCTTCATTGGATATTCTTATTTCAAGCAACCTTGAAAGACTTTTATATCTTCTTTGCGGAAGAAATTCAGACACAATAAATGAATGGTTTTCTGCTCTCAAGGAAAATGGTAAGTATACAGTTTCTGAAGAGGTAAAAGAAAAAGTTTCAAATCTTTTTGCTGCAGGCTGTTGTGATGATGAGGGTACAAAATCTGCAATTAAAGAAACCTATGAAAAATACAACTATCTTTCAGATACACATACTGCAGTTGCAATAAGTGTCTGTGAAGATTACATAAAAAATACATGCGACAAAACTCCTGTTGTAATTGCCTCAACAGCTTCTCCGTTCAAATTCTCTAAAGCTGTTCTTTCTGCTGTAGATACTTCAGATAATGTGTATGCTGATGAGTTCAGTACAGTTGGTGCTCTTGAGGCGCTTACAAGCAACAAAGCGCCGACACAGCTGTCAGAGCTTAAAAACAAACAGGTTCGTTTCAACTTAACCTCAGACAAAGAAGATATGGCTAAGGTTGTATTCGATATGTTAGGTATTTAACTATGTCGCTTTTTGCAATAGGTGATCCGCATTTGTCATTTTCCTGCAATAAGCCTATGGATATTTTCAAGGGTTGGGACGATTATGTAACAAAGCTTGAGAAAAATTGGAACTCGGTGGTGACTTGTGAAGATACAGTTGTTATTCCGGGTGATATTTCCTGGGCAATGAGTCTTGAAAATGCAAAAAAAGACTTTGAGTTTATAAATAACCTTAACGGCAAAAAAATCATTTTGAAGGGCAACCATGACTATTGGTGGAATACGAAAAATAAAATGAACGGATTTTTAACCGAGAACGGTTTTGATTCAATTAAAATTCTTCATAATGATGCGTATAAAGTCGGTGATTTTTGCATTGTGGGTACACGCGGTTGGTTTTATGACGATACCTGCGAAGCTGACAAAAAGGTTTTACTGCGGGAAGCAGGCAGATTACAGCTTTCAATTAATGAAGCAAAGAAGCTCGGAGGGGAAATAATTGCGTTTTTGCATTATCCGCCTGTTTCAGCTTCTCAGCGGTGTGAAGAAATTTTCAATGTGCTCGTTGAAAATAACATAAAACGTTGTTTTTTCGGGCATTTGCATGGTTTTGTTCAGCCGGAAAACGCCTTGTTAGAGGTTGAGGGAGTCAAATTCTCACTTGTTTCGGCTGATAAATTGAACTTTTGTCCTAAAATTATTGAAAAATTCTGAAAGAGTTTATTAAAATGGTAAAAAAATGAAAATCTTTACCTAAAATACAAAGTTTTTATAAAAAAATAGTGGAAATTAGAAAATACTTGTGTTATAATCTACGAGTTAACTAATGGTTTACAGTTAGAAAGGATGTTTTAAATGAGTTTAAAGTCTTGCGAAAAGGCAGAAACAAACATTTACGCTCTCGAAATTGCTCTTGAGGGTGAAGAATTCAAAAAGGCAGTTTCAAATGCCTATATGAAAAACAAAGGTAAGTATAATGTTCCGGGCTTCCGTAAGGGTAAGGCTCCGAAGCACGTTATTGAAAACTAC
>JAFVWD010000113.1 GCA_017501865.1 Clostridia bacterium
AAGGTATGATTTCACCAGGTCTTTTCATTCCTGTATTTGAAAAGAATGGCTTTATTGAAAGACTTGACCATTACGTATGGGAAGTTATTTGTAAATATTTAAGAAAGTGGATTGACGAAGGGCTTAAGCCGAATCCTATTTCTGTTAATATTTCACGCGTTGATTTATATAACCCGCGTATTGTTGATTTCATTATTGAGCTTGTTGATAAATACAGCGTTCCGCATGAGCTGTTCCAGCTCGAGCTTACTGAAACTGCTTATATGGATAACCCACAGGTTATGAAGCAGGTTGTTTCAGGCTTAAAAGAAAATGGCTTTACTGTTATGATGGATGACTTCGGAAGCGGTTATTCCTCACTCAGTATTCTTAAAGAGGTTGAAGTTGACGTTCTTAAAATTGATATGCGCTTCTTTGACAGTAGCGGTAATGATGGTAGAAGTGAAAACATTATTGCTTCAGTTGTGCGTATGGCTAAATGGCTTGGTATGCCTGCTGTTGCTGAAGGTGTTGAAAAAGCAGAACAGGTAAACTTCCTCGGAAGTGTTGGTTGTGAATTCGTTCAGGGCTTCTATTTTGCACGTCCTATGCCAATTGATGAGTATGAAAAGCTTGCAAAAGAAAATAAAGAGAAAATCGTTTCTAAGACAGTTGATTTAAGTGGTGCACTTACAATGGATAAGTTGTGGTCATCTGCACCTGAAATGGAAATTCTTTTCTCGAATTCAGCACAGGCGAGCGGTATATGTGAATTTGACGGCAGTAAATTTACATATCTCAGAACAAATAATTCATATAAAGATTTATTTGGTGCAGATGGTGTTTCAGAAGGTAATCCGCTTGACTATATTTTCTATGAATATAAAAACGATGTTCTTGAAGCATTCAGCAATGCGGTTGAAAATGATGAAATTGTAGAATGTCAGTATAAACGTCGCTTGCAGCAGGGAAAAGCAATCTGGGTTTCAATGAAGCTTCAGTATATAGGTAAAGTTGGCGGCGAAAAATCTATATTTATTGCAAATCTTTCAGATATAACTATTCAGAAGGATGTTGAGTCTGAGCTTAAGAAACTTAAAAAGGTTATGAATTTCGGTGGTAAAAATAAACCGAAAAAACTTCTTGTTGTAGATGATTCAGAACTCAGCAGCAGAATTATTAAAGATATTTTCGACAGTAGCTATGAAGTTATACTTGCCAAGAACGGTCTTGAAGGACTTAATCTTCTCAGAGAATATAAAAATGAGGTTGCAGTAGTTTTACTTGATATGGTTATGCCTGTTATGGATGGCCGTGAATTCCTGGGTGAGAAAAATGCAGATGAAGAAATTGTAGATATTCCTGTTATAGTTATTTCAAGCGAAAGTGATGAAGGTCTTCAGGTAGATATGCTTCAGATGGGTGTTAACGACTATATTACAAAACCGTTTGTTGCAGAAATTATTGAACGACGCGTAAAAAATGTTATAGACTATAACGAACGCTTCAGAAAAATGGTTAAGGAATATCAGAGTATGTCCAAGGATTAATCAGTAAAGTTCGAGTCCCGCAGCGGACTCGGACTTACAGAGGAAAGATGAGGGGAATTTATGGACAAGGATGTTTTAATCTCAGCCGGTATTGATTACGAAGAGGCTATGGATCGCTTTGCCGGCTCTACAGATATATATGAAAAGTTTCTGCGAGAAATGGCTTCTATGAAGGTTATAGAGCCTTTACAGAAAGCATTGACACAAGGGAACAATGAAGAGGCTTTTAAAATTGCACATACATTAAAAGGTAATTTTGGTAATCTGAGTGTTAAACCGTTGTTTAACATAATATCTGAAATTGTAGATGAATTAAAAGAAAACAATTTATTGTCTTCGCAGAAGCTTTATATTCAGCTTGAAACAGAATACGATGCAGTTACCAATGCAATAAGAAGGTCAATGTAAGAGTGTAGATGCAAAACAGGCTACATAAAGGAATAAATTTGATGGGTTCTACAGTGATGAAATTCACAACCGTAGAACCCATTTTAATTTAAGAAGAAAGTAAAAATATACTGAAGTCTGTCTGAAAGCTTAATTTTAAAGCTTGTTAGTTACAGTTTTGAAAAGGAACATCGGCATTATTTCTCTATAATATCTTTTATGTCAGCACTAAAAAAAGGGCTATAAAAACCAAGTTTTTATAGCCCGTATGTGTTTTGTAAAAAACTAAGTGAAATTATCTCTTTATAGCACCAAAGATAAGATCAAGAAGAAGGTCAATATAAACCATTATATCGTGGAGGAACTGATACTCACCGAATTCAATATCATAACCTGCAGAACCATCGATTTCTCTTCTGATTTCGTGGTTGCAAACTAAGCAGAAATTAGATTCAGTGTTATCCTTAACGAAAGTCTGGTTGTCGTTAGGTGTCCATGCTGTATCATCGTAAGTATGTTCTTCCATTGAATCAGGAATAACATAACCACAACCTGCACATCTTGTACCGTGCTTTGTAGAACCGAGACTAACATTTTCCTCAAATCTGTGGCTTACAGTTACAGGAACTGAAGCAACAAAACCACCATCAAGATAAACATCAACTGCAGTAACAGCTACAGAAAGTGTATTTGCTACTTTTGGTGAGAATTTAAAACGTGCAGCAGTTGAGTTTGAATAATAAACAGTTTCAACAATTGCATTTGTAGAATCTGTAACAGTTACAACAATTCCTGAAGGGTCAAACTTTTCGTAGTCGTAGTACTCAGTTTTCTCAGGGCCCTGTGTAAGGGCAAAGGTGTAAGGACCTGCAGCAAGAGAAACAACTGAAACTACTGAAAAGAGCATTACAACAGCAAGAAGAGTTGATAATAATCTTTTAGCTTTCATAAAATTTCAACCTCCGCACTAATTAGATTAAAGCGAATGCTTGAACAATCATTGAAACAAGTGAAAGAAGTGAAACAAGAATTTCAAAATCTGCAAAGATTGTTGTGTATGTAGCAGTACCTTCAATGTAACGTGAAACTGTGTCACCGCAAACTGTGCAAGTACCTGTTTCTGTTTCAGAAGTGATAAGTGCAGCATTATCATCCGGAACCCAATATTCAACACTGTGGTTTTCGTTTTTGCAGATTGAACCACAGCCTTCACAAATCTGACCATGAGAGTGGTTGTTAACAGGAACAATTTCGCCACCTGCATGACCTACAGTAATTGGGAAGTTACCACAGGATTCACCTTTGTAGAAAATTTCAATCTCAGACGTATAAACTGTAAGAGGTTGGTCTAATTCTACACTGAATGTGAAATACTGATAATCAGTTTCATAAGCATATTGAGTACCTGCAGCATCTTTTACTACGAGATCTGTAGGATCAAAGCATTCAATGTCTGTATAAATCTTCTTTGTCGGATGAACGTAGAGTGAATAAGCAGTTTCATCCTCAGAAGCAGTTTCACCCTCAGCAGCTGCTACAATAGTCATAGAAACAGCTAAGAGAGCTATTGCCATAACAAGAGCAATAATTTTACGAGTTTTCATAACAATTCCTCCAAAATGTTATTTTTTTACTACTGCATTATAACATACTTTTTTCAAAATGTAAATACACAAAATACTGTGTTATTATTGTACTATTTCACTAAATATGCTATTTTGTGCTAAAAATGGTGCTTTTTTGGTTGACTTGTGTAAAATAAGGATATATAATTGAATAAAATTTAATATAAATCAAACAAAAAGAGGCGAAAAGTTTTGTTGATTAAAGGTTTTCAAAAACTGACTCTGTTGGACTACCCCGGAAAGACAGCATGTACAGTTTTTACAGGTGGTTGCAATTACAGGTGCCCGTTCTGTCATAATGCAGGTCTGGTAACAAGAATTGACACTGAAATTATTGATGAAAGTGAAGTGTTTGCGCACTTAAAAAAGCGACAAGGAATTTTGGATGGTGTTGCAGTCAGCGGTGGTGAACCGTTGTTGCAACCGGATATTGAAGATTTTCTTGCAAAAATAAAGGAATTGGGTTATTCGATAAAGCTTGACACAAACGGCAGCTTTCCGGATAAACTTAAAGACATAATTGAAAAAGGTCTTTGTGATTATGTTGCTATGGATATAAAAAACTCTAAGGAGAGGTATCCTGAAACGGTAGGAATCAAGACCTTTGACATAAGAGATATGGAAAAGAGTGTGGAAATTCTCAAATCAGGTGTCGTTCCGTTTGAATTCCGCACAACCGTCACGAAGAATTTCCATACCTTGAAGGACATAGAAGATATTGCGAAATGGATAGCGGGAACCGAACAGTATTATTTACAGAATTTTGTGGATTCGGGAAACCTGATTGACAGCAATGTTGAAGGTGTCTCCAAAGAAGAAATGTACAGTATGTTAGAGGTTGCAAAAAAATATGTGCCTGCAGTACAGCTCAGAGGAATTGACTGATATTAATGTATATAATATTACATTATATAAGAACTTATTATTCCTCAGAGCTATGCAAGGTATAGCGGGGAATAAAAATGGATGAAAAAATAAGGGAGCTAAAAGAAATTATTGAAAAAGCGCAGAAAATCTGCGTTTTTTCAGGAGCAGGCATAAGCTGTCCGTCAGGAATACCGGATTTTCGTTCGGCTGACGGACTTTATAATACTAAGGGTGATTATGCGTATTCACCGGAGGAAATAATCTCTCATTCCTTTTTTGTAAAGAAGCCTGAGCTTTTTTATGAGTTTTACAAAAGTAAAATGATTTATGAGGATGCAGAACCTAATAAGGCACACAGGTTTTTCAGAAAGCTTGAAGAACAAGGTAAAACTGTTTTTGTAGTTACACAAAATATAGATTCACTCCATACAATGGCAGGAAGTAAAAGGGTTTTTGAAATACATGGAAGTGTAAAGAGAAATTACTGTACCCGTTGTAATGAATTTTATGACGAACACTATATATTGTCGTGTGAGGGTGTTCCTTATTGCGAAAAGTGCGGAGGTATTGTAAAGCCTGACGTAGTACTTTACGAAGAAGAACTTGACGGCAAGGTAGTACAGGGTGCGGTCAATGCAATCAAAAATTCAGAGCTTTTAATTATAATAGGAACCTCACTTGCGGTTTATCCTGCAGCTTCGTTTGTTAATATATTTTCAGGGGAAAAGGTTGTACTTATTAACAAAAGTGCTACACCGAAGGATGCAGAAGCAGATATTGTTATATATGATGATATTGTGAATGTTGTAGAAAAAATAACAAACTGAACACCATATATTGTGGTGCAGAAAAAGGTAGAAAAATTATTTTTGCGAAAATTGTCGTAAAACAACCAAAACTTTATATGAATATATGTGCATATTGCATATAAAAATCAATATCTTGTGATTGAGACTTAAAAAAAGTTGGTTTCAACCACAAGATATTGTTATTTTCCTATTGACAGTTACAACATAATCTGTTATTATCCTATATGCAAAAAGAAAAAGGAGTCAGAAAAATGTATCAAGTTATAAAAAGAGACGGAAAGATTTCGGGTTTTGATATTATCAAAATCACAGATGCTATTAAGAAAGCATTTGAAGCATGTGAAAAACAGTACAACGACAACATAATCGATTTTCTTGCTTTAAAGGTAACAGCAAACTTTGAGCCGAAAATCAGCAACAACCTCGTTGCGGTTGAAGATGTTCAGGACAGTGTTGAGTCTGTTCTTGTTCAGGCAGGTTATGCAGATGTTGCTAAAGCATATATTCTTTACAGAAAGCAACGCGAAAAAATACGTAATATGAAATCAACAATTCTTGACTATAAAGATCTTGTTGACAGCTATGTTAAGGTTACTGACTGGCGCGTTAAAGAAAATTCAACAGTTACTTACTCTGTTGGTGGTCTTATACTTTCAAACTCAGGTGCTATAACAGCTAACTATTGGCTTTCAGAGATTTATGATGAAGAAATTGCAGGGGCACACCGTAACGGTGATGTTCACATTCACGACCTTTCTATGCTCACAGGTTACTGTGCAGGTTGGTCACTTAAGCAGCTTATAAAAGAAGGCTTAGGCGGTGTTCCGGGTAAAATTACTTCCGCACCTGCAAGTCACCTTGCAACTCTTTGCAACCAGATGGTTAACTTCTTAGGTATTATGCAGAATGAATGGGCAGGTGCTCAGGCTTTCTCTTCATTTGATACTTACTTAGCACCATTTGTAAAGGTTGATAATCTCGATTACAAGCAAGTTAAAAAATGCATTGAATCATTTATTTTCGGTGTAAATACACCTTCTCGTTGGGGTACACAGGCACCTTTCTCAAACATAACATTAGACTGGACAGTTCCTGCTGACCTTAAAGATATGCCTGCTATTGTCGGCGGTAAAGAGTTAGACTTTACTTACGGTGATTGTAAGAAAGAAATGGATATGGTTAACAAAGCTTTCATTGAGGTTATGATTGAAGGCGATGCTCACGGCAGAGGATTCCAGTACCCTATTCCGACATATTCAATTACACGTGATTTTGACTGGTCAGAGACAGAGAATAACAAGCTTCTCTTTGAAATGACAGCAAAATACGGTACTCCGTATTTCTCAAACTACGTTAACTCAGATATGGAGCCGAGTGATGTTCGTTCAATGTGCTGCAGACTCCGCCTTGACCTTCGTGAATTAAGAAAGAAGAGCGGTGGCTTCTTCGGTAGCGGTGAAAGCACAGGTTCCGTTGGTGTTGTTACAATCAATCTCCCGAGAATTGCTTACCTTGCAGAAGATGTTGAAGATTTCTACAAGAGACTTGACAAGCTTATGGATTTGTCTGCTCGTTCACTTAAAATAAAGAGAACAATTATAACAAAGCTTCTTGATGAAGGTCTTTATCCTTATACAAAACGTTATTTAGGAACATTTAATAACCACTTCTCAACAATAGGTCTTATTGGTATGAATGAGGTTGGTCTTAATGCTAAATGGCTCCGTAAGGATATGACACACAAAGAGACTCAGGAATTTGCAAAAGATGTTCTTAACCATATGAGAGAAAGACTTTCTGACTATCAGGAGGAATACGGTGACCTTTATAACCTTGAAGCAACTCCGGCAGAAAGTACAACATACCGTTTTGCAAAGCACGACAAGCAAAGATATCCATCAATCATCACAGCAAATGAAAACGGTACTCCGTATTACACAAACTCATCTCACTTACCTGTTGGTTACACAGCAGATATTTTCGAAGCACTTGATGCACAGGATGAACTTCATACACTTTACACATCAGGTACAGTATTCCACGCATTTTTGGGTGAAAAGCTTCCTGACTGGAAAGCAGCAGCAAATCTTGTAAGAAAAATTGCAGATAACTACAGACTTCCGTATTACTCAATTTCACCAACATATACAGTATGCTGCAACCACGGATATATTCCGGGAGAGGTTTATACATGCCCTGATTGTGGTGAAGCAACAGAGGTTTACAGCCGTATTACAGGTTACTACCGTCCTGTACAGAACTTCAATGATGGTAAAGCACAGGAATTTAAGGACAGAAGAGTTTACGATATTATTCACTCAAGCTATGAAAAGGCAGAAAGAACAGTTGACCATGCTCACTGCTGTCCTGAAGAAAAGAAAACACAGGTATCAGTAGCAGATGCAACATTAACACTTTTTGCAACAAAAACTTGTCCTAAGTGTAAAATTGCTGCTCAGCTTCTTGAGCAAAAAGGTATTTCATATGAAAAACTTTTTGTTGAAGATAATGTTGAACTTGCTAAAAAGCTTGGCTTAAAGCAAGCACCTTCACTTGTAATTTATAATGGTGATGAAGCAACTGTTATTTCTGATTTACCGGCTGTTAAAGAGTTTATTGAAAATATGTAATTTAATAAAACGGGGGCTGTAAAACAGCCCCTTTTTAGAACAAAGGATAATTATTATGAAAGATATAATCATAATCGGCGCGGGTCCTGCAGGGCTTACAGCGGCACTTTATGCATTAAGAGCAGGTAAAAGTGTTCTTGTTATTGAAAAAAGTACATTCGGCGGTCAGGTGACATTTTCACCTAAAATTGAAAATTATCCGGGAATACCTGAAATGACAGGTAATGAGTTTGCAGATAAGCTTCTTGACCAGGTTTTAAATATGGGTGCAGAAGTGGAAATGGAAAAGGTTACCGGAATTATAAATGAAGGAAGCAGAAAATTAGTTTTTGCAGGCGATAAAAAATATGAGGCAAAAGCTGTAATTATTGCAGTCGGTGTAAAACACAGACAGTTGAAGCTGGAAAAAGAAAACGAGCTTACAGGAAAGGGAATTTCTTACTGTGCGGTTTGTGACGGTGCTTTTTACAACGGGCAGACAGTCGGTGTTGTAGGCGGAGGAAACTCTGCATTACAAGAAGCTGTGCTTCTTTCAGATATTTGTGAAAAGGTTTACATTTTCCAGAATCTTTCTTATATGACAGGCGAAAAGAAGCTTATAGAAATTCTTGAAGCGAAGTCAAACGTAGAGTTTATGACAGATGTAGTTGTAAGCGAGTTAAAGGGTGACGAGGAATTAACGGGCGTAACCCTTAAAAACACAAACGGCAGTGAAAAAGAGGTTTCTTTAAACGGTCTTTTTGTTGCTATAGGTCTTGAACCGTCTAACTCAGATTTCAGCGGAATGGCTGTGCTTGACAGAAATGGTTATTTTGATTCTGATGAAATGTGTCTTACAAAAACAGAGGGTATTTACGTAGCAGGTGATTGCCGTAAAAAGAATATACGTCAGATAACAACCGCAACTGCAGATGGTGCTACAGCAGCCCTTGCTGCTTGCAGATATATTGATTCTCTTTAAAATAATGGTTGTATGAATTAGGAGAGAAAGGACTCCGGATTTGTATAATCTTAAATATATAAAAGCCAATACAAAACAAAAACAACGGTAAGAAGCTTCTTGCCGTTGTTTTTGTTTGTTGCAAAAGAATACTTTATATGATAATATTATATTGTAGATTTAAAAAATCTATTTGGGAGAAATTTAATTAAAAAAGGGTGGATTATTATGAAAAAGGACACAACAAAAAAATATGCGAAAATTGCAGGGTGGATCTTGCTGATCCCTAATGTGCTGGCTATTCCTACACACATATTTAATACGATTATGCTCAATTCCGATATTGATCTGAGCATAACGATTAATTATTTTATAGTAGTTATTTTACAAATTTTGCTTGGCGCAGCTTTGATTCGTTGTAAGAAAGATATGTTTCTGTTTGCGACATTCGGTGCAGAGGTTTTGAGAAGCTTGGTTTTTATGCTCATAAATATATCATCGGTTACTTTTTTAGGTGCTATGAGCTTTGTGGGCAATTTCTTGATTTTGTTGCTTATAGCAGTTAATTGCATTCCACGATTTTCATCTTATAAAGCAAAGGTAAATAAACTATGGTTTTTACCAAGTGTACTTCTTCTGTCAGTTTCAATAATTGATTTTGGGAAGAAGTTACTCGAAAATATAGCAAACAGAATGGATATGGCGCAGTTACCGGGTGCTTCCGAAGAGGTAATGCAGTCAGTAACATGGGGTATAAGCATATCAAGCGGTGTAATAGGACTTTTACCGTACTTCTTAATGTGCTTCTGGTTCTATGAAAGCTACAAGAATGAAATAGCGGATAATAATGATGTACCGCAACCGGTATATACAACTGCAACGGAAATTACAGAGGTAAGTAAAGAAACAGAGTAATAAAATTAACGGGCTGTAAAAAACCAAAAACGTTTTTTACAGCCCTGAAATTATTTATTCATACGTTTTTTTGCATTCTCAAGTGCTTTTTGGTATGGCATTAACATACCTTCGTTCATTTTGTTCCCCATTTTAGATTTCATTTTTTCTGAGGAAAGCATACCACCGACTAAATACATAAGCATCATTCTTTTCCATTGCTTCTGCGGAAAATCATATTGATTATGTGATTTATAAAATTTATGATCTGCTTTCATCATACCCTGCATAATCCATATTAAATCCCTGAAAACCTTCATACCGCCAATGCCATAGAAATTACGGGGTAAAAGTAATTTCTTTTTCAAAGCATAGTCTAAAGCTTTTGCCAATTTGTCAATGCTTTCATTCGCATTTTCTTCGTTAGTGGCAATACCGCAAAGATAATTGTGGCCAACCTCTGCTCTTGCTTCAATAATAGTTTTCAGGTTTTCTTCAACACTCAGGTTACCGTTTACAATGTATCCCACGGGCATACCTATGGTAACAGTTCTGTGTCCGTTACAAAATTGTCTGTCGTCATACATTTTAAAGCGGGCACCCATAGAGTGGTCTTTAATTGTGAATGCATAAATAATAGAATTTGCTTTCTGAATATTGTTTCTTAAGAATTCGTCAAAATTATCCTTGTAAACGCATTTTCCGGAAACAGCACAGTTAAAGCAACCAAGACACCCACCCTTAAACGGATATTCACCTATGTTTACAATCCGTGTCCTTTCAGTACACCTTGCTCTGAAGCGAGTAATCATATTTTTCAAGGCTTCGTCATTTTCATCACAATCAGTAACAATAACAACATCGCCCGATTTTTCATCATCACACTCAATAACATCTGCCTTGTACAGCTCAGGTAATGAATTTAATTTTATTGCCTTTTCATATAAATCATTTTCTGTATTGAAAATAACAAAATCGAAAAAGTCCTCTGCTTCCTTCTGACCTTGCTCGGTTGATAAATCATCCATATCAGCAGAAAGACCTTTAATATATTTAAGACCCAAATCAAAGCAGTTGTCTTTTATGTAGCGATGTGCAGTAATATCGTAAAAATGTTTTGAGGTAGAGATTTGTGTAGCATATTTTTGGCTTAAATCAAGCTTTTCTTTTTTTAAAAGTTCAATAAATCTGTGCAACTGACACGGTGCAACAAAAGTATAGACAGGATAAGAAAAAATAATTAATTCCGCTTTTCTTATTTCTTCAGCAGCAGAAGAGAAATCCTTTTCAAGTGCTTTTATTTTCTGACCTACATCCAACACCGAAAACTCGTGCTCAGGGTGTAAAATTTTCAGGTAATTTGTTGTTTGCAGTGTAATACTGTTCTGGCCTTTGGGACTTCCGTTCAAAACTAAAATATTCATAATAACACCTACCGCATAATTTATAATGATTGTAGCATAATCGGCAGATGAAGTAAAGAGAAGAGACTAAAAATAGACGGAAGGGGACGTAAAAAAGCGCAGCCGTATAGAAACCATTAAAATACAGAAAAACTGAAATTGATGAAAAAAATATGTTTTATACTACGAACAAACTTCGCCACTCGACGTACCATTGTACGCCTTAGGGTAAGTAAAATACAGGCTATCGCCTTGATTTTGCTTAGTTTGTCCGTTCTGCATTTTCCCCTGTTCCTAACAAAGGAGCTGCAAAATTAACAGAATATTTTTCAGAAGGTATAATCAGGCTTTACAATTTTTCCTGTTTTTGCAGATTCAACAATTGCAAGACAAACTTCAACCGTTTTAGCTCCTTCAAGAGCATCTGTAAGAACATTTTTGTCATTAAGTATTGCATCAGCAAAAACGGCAAATTCTTTTACTGCGTTGTGGTTATTTACCTCAACTTCAATTGTCTGAGGATCCTGGGTAATACCTTCTTCATCAGTAGTGAAAAGAGTCATGGAAGGAGAGGTGTTATCGCAAATAAGTGTACCCTTTGTGCCGTAGATTACTGTGCGCATAGTGTAGTCTCTTTTACAACCTGTTGAAACAAAAACCTTACCTGCAAGGTTTTCATCAAATTTCATAATTGCAATTGTTGCATCATCATAAGTAACATGAGGCAAAAGCTTATGAGTACCGTAAGCAAAAACCTCCTGAGGGTCGCCTGCCAGCCATCTTAATAAGTCAATTGCATGACAGCCTCCGCCTATAACACCATGACGTTTCGGGTCGCATCTCCATGGCTCCTGAATCAACATATAATCGTGAGCATATTCAGACTCAACAAAGTATAATTCACCAAGCGTACCGGCTTCTATGATTTCTTTAGCCTTTTCAAAAGCAGGAGTAAATCGGCAAATCTGACCAACCATAAATTTCTTACCGCATTCATTTGCAACCTTTACAATTTCTTCGATATCCTCTCTTGTTAAAGCAAGAGGCTTTTCGCAAAGAACATGCTTACCTGAGCGGAGTAAATCGCAGGAAACCTGCTTGTGCTGTTGGTCGGGAATAGCAACAGTAACTACATCTATCTCGTTGTTGTTTACAATGTCCATATAGTCAGTTGTCCATTTTTCTTCGGGGATGTTATATCTTTCACCTGCAAAGCGAAGATTTTCCTCGTTGCTGTCACATATTACTGCTATTTCTGCATCCTTACAGTCCAATGCACCTTCAACATGACACATTCCGAACTTCATACCGATATTTGCAACTCTTAATTTTTTTGACATAACAAATTCTCCTTGTATTCATTTTGTTTTAAATATTGATGTCAATAATTTATTATGGTATAATTTTATTTGATTTTACTTGGTTTTTCAAGATGTATTTGTGTGAATATATCTTCAATTTGTTGGAGTGGTATGTGTGAGTAATAAAAATGAATATATAAGCAGACGGGAACCTGCAGTTCTTTACTGCGAAAAAGAGTATAATTTGCTTCCGGGGCAACATTACGGACCTATTACGCGCAAGATATATATTATTGAATGTTGTGAAGAAGGGTATGGTTCTGTCATTATTAACGGGAAGGAATTTCAGATTTCTCCGGGTGATTGCTATGTGCTTCTTCCCGGAGATACGGTTATACACACGGCAGATATAGCAGAGCCAAGAAAAGGGTATTGGTGTGCGATTGACGGGTTAAATCTCAGCCTGATATTCAGAGAAGCAGGTATTACCTCGCAAACTCCATTTGCTCCGAAAGAGTATTTTGATGAGCTTTGCGCCTGTCTCAAGAAAATGGTTAGTGATTGGAAATGTGAAGATGGTGGAAAATCACTCAGGGAGACATCTTACATTTACGAAATTCTCGGTATTTTAATGAGAGATAAGAGTCCTTCTGTGCACGATGACAGAATTGAAATGGCACTCGGGCTGATGGAGGCAAGATTTCACGAGCATATAAATGTTAAAGAAATAGCAGAAGCGGTAGGTCTTGAGAGAAGTTATTTTTCAACCCTGTTCAAAGAGAAAACGGCAGTTTCTCCTCATAAATATCTGACCTCGTTGCGTATAAGAAAGGCTTGCGATTTACTTGAGAAAGAGCATTGTAATGTTTCTGAGGCAGCAATAGCAACGGGACTTGATCCCTGTAATTTTGCGCGTATTTTTAAAAGAGAAACCGGCAAGACTCCGATTGAGTATCTTCAGAACAAAGTGTGAAAGAATGCTTTTTCAGTTGAAAAAATTGATTAGGAATTCAATTATCGGGATTATATGTTGATATAAGTGACGTAAAAAATAATTTCAAGCATAATCATTTTAAGAATATTGTTGTTGATTACTGTAACAGATACGGAATAAAATAGAAGAAAAATCCGAGTGAATTCCTTCGAATCCACCCGGATTTTGTAATTATAAATTTTTATATTTCGCTGTCTTGCGGATATGTGACACCGGTAAGCTTTCTGATGTAGTCCATTTGTTTTATTATAAAAAGAGTATTTTCAGGTGTATTTACAGGACTTGAAGTCATACCTGCATTAACGCACTCGCACATATGAGAAATCTGCTCTTCAAAGCCGTTACCTCTGTAAGGGGTTTTTATTGTTTCATTTGTTCCGTCAAGAAGCTTTATTTCTATTTCCTGCGGAGCATAAAATCTGTTTATATGAATAAAACCCTTTGTTCCGTAAATATAGCCCTCGTTTGGTTTTCTTAAAAGTGTTGCACTTGACAAGGCTGCTAAAGCACCGCTTTTGTATTTTATTAAAATATTAGTGTGCGAGTCGGTTCCTTTATAAAAATCAGATTGTGCAAGTATTTCTTCGGTTTCTTCTCCCAGAAACCATTTTGAAAAATACAGGGCATATACTCCGACATCAAGAAGAGAACCTCCGCCGTTTTCTACCTTCAGGGCATGGTGCTCCATCTCGTCTTCATCAAAAGCATAGCAGAATTTACCTTCTACACCCTTTACTTCTCCGAGAACACCGTTTTTTATAAGCTCAAGGAGTTTAATTGTGCCGGGTACAAGTCTTGCCCACATAGCTTCCATTAAGAAGCAACCGTTTTCTTCGGCAGCCTTGAACATCGCTTTTGCTTCTGAAAGATTTACTGCCATTGGCTTTTCACAAATTACGTGCTTCTTGCCGTTAAGCATAAGTACAGAGCATTCCTTGTGAAGTGAATGCGGTACTGCTATATAGGCGCAGTCTATTTTGTCAGATGAGGCCATTTCTTCATAGCTTCCGAAACGATAGGGTACTGAAAACTCATCGCCGAATGCATCGGCAGTTTCCTGCTTTCTTGAAGCCACAGCGGTAAGCTCCGCTTCGGGAACATTTTTTATTGCTTCTGCAAAACGGTGTGCAATTGTGCCTGTTCCGACAATTCCGAATCTTAACTTTTTCATATGATTTAACTTTTTCATATGATTTCTCCTGCGTAAAGAATTATTTTATTAGTTGTTCAATATTTTTCCTGGAATAGTCAATTATAAGCTGATGAAGCTCTTCCTCCTCATAAAATTTATTATCAAAGCTGTCAAAGTCATACCTCTCAGTCTGTTTCTCGTATTCATCAATACTTGAAACCTTGAAGGATGAAAGGTCGTTAACATCAATTTTATTTTCGGAAATAAAATTGTCGAATAAGCTCTTAAGAGAAACGGCACCTACCTCTTCAAGCGCTTTGCTTATATATGGAGCGCATTCACGGCTCGAATTTACAAAAAACTGACATAATCCGCCATTATTAACCTCAGCTTCAAAATTATTAAGAGAATATACAAGCTTTTGTGTTTCATTAATCTGCGAATCCTTTATGTCATAAACAGCATCCTCAAGAACACAGAAAAGCATCTCGTAAAAATCATCATCACTTAAGGCGAGTAAATCCTCTGTGCCCATTGCTCTGAATTTTTTTGCTTTTTTCATATTTTTAAAATTGAAAAGTATTGTACCTAAAATCCCCATAAAATCACCCTTTATACCATTTATATCACTATAGCATAAATAATATAATTTTTCAACAAATACAAAACTTTGCCCCGGTAAAATGACACGGTTACATTCTGAGAGTCGGGGCAGGGCAGTTTATGGTGGGTATTGATAGGGTGGCGTAAAAAGTAAAGGCAGAGAGCTAAAAACTCTCTGCC
>JAFVWD010000114.1 GCA_017501865.1 Clostridia bacterium
AATATTGAAGTAATACTCAGTACCTGCTTCCAATTTAGGAACAACATACTCTTGCACGTCACCCTTGAGCTCAAAAGCTCCGAGTTCACCATTTTTAAGAATATCATCTACTGAATCAAAATCTGCATTCTTTGAATAGTAAATACTGTACTTAAGACCTGATGCAACGAGTTCGTCTTCTGTAGGCACCTGCCAATTAATTTTTGCTGAATTAGCAGTAATATCTGAAGATGACATACTGAAATTCGCAGGATTGATTGTAGCCTCTGAATTTGAATCCTGTACCGACATAATCTGTGAAAGAGTGTATCTCTTACTGCCGATATAGAATATGTATTCATTATCTACCAAGGAAACTTTGTCGATTTTGCCTGTAGTTGTATCAAGCTCACCGCTTACTGTGTAACGTGAAGCAGTAACCGTTTTACCAACTAATGACATTGCGTAACCACTCTTTGAATATGAAAGCATTTCTTGCATTGCCTGCATATTTGAGAACTGAGTCATCTGGTTTACCATCTGACTTGTATCTGCGGTGTTATTCATATCCTGATGAGTAAGCTCGGTAATCATAAGCTTCAGAAAATCTTCCTGTGTAAGCGTTGAATTATCAGTCTTATCAGTAAACACTGCATTATAAGTCTTCGAAGCACCCAGAACTCTGTCTGTTGTGTAATCGCCCACTTAATTTCCTCCTTTCGAATTATACATAAGTGTCTAACCCGTCAACAGCCGCTGCGACTCTACCTGTATAATCTGCAACTACTTCTTCAACACCGTAAGAACCGTGCTGCGCTGCATAATATGGTTTGTTGCTTTGTTGCTGTTGATGATTTGCAAATGCTCTTTGTTGTTCAGAGAACTGCTGGCCTGTCATATCAAATTGCGCATTGTTTTCTTCAATATTTTCAGGAGCCGATACAGTTACTTCTCTGATTTCAAGGTTCATTGAACCAACTGATTCACGAAGCACTGCTAAATCGCTGTTTAAAAGTTTTGCCGTATTCTCACTTGCTGCGGTAATATCCAATACCATTTTACCACTTTCTTCAACGATTTTCAATGTAAGCTCGCCCAAAGACTCAGGATTCAATTTAACTGTAAACTCTGTTTTTTCAAGGTTTAAGTTTGCTTTAACTCCGTCAGTAATTTGTTCGCTTAAATGAAATTCATTAAATAACGGATTACTCAGGTTCTGAACCTTAGGTAATTCAATGTTGGTTGGTTGAATATTAATATTCGCATTGGTTGTTGCCATTTCGCTCAATTGAGAATCAAAGCTCTCGTTTTCCGGATTGGAATCTGCATTACCTTCATTTGCAAGCTGCTCCAACGAGTTAACGTCAGCTTTAACAACCCTTTGAGAAACCATATTAGGCACCATAATGCCGACAACAGGTTGAATTGTCGAAACATCTGCCGTTTTTTCATAGCTGACTGAAGTTACAGGGATTTCAGTATTTACTAAATCTGACTTCAGGCTGTTTGTTGCTTTAGCAGTATTTCTCTCCTGTAAGGTTCCTGTCAGGAGTTCAGCATCGGTTTCAGGGAGTGTTGCAATATCAGCAATTGTTCCGTTTTGTACCGGTTGCGAAGCTTCCTCAGCAGCGGTAACATTTGCAGTAGTTGAAGCAGTTTCTGTTGTAACAGGAATAACATTTTCAGCATCAGCATTATTAACACCTGTAGCTGTTACATTTTTCTCAGTACCTACCGTAACACTGTTCTCAGTACCTACTGTAACACTGTTCTCAGTTGTTTCTGTAACTGAGTTAATGTAATTCTTTACAACACCAAACTGGTCAGCGAAATAATTGTACGTATTATTTCCCAATGCATAGAGTGTGTCAGAAGCTTCTTCATCCATACCCATAGCTTCAAAGAAATTGTTTTCCTGCAGCTTGGCAATCATATTGGGGATTTCGATCTCATCTATACCGTCAACTCCGACAGTTGTCTGCAAAAGCTGTAGTATATCCTGAGAAATATTACCGTTACCCGATTGTAAAAGCTCGCCGAGCATACTGAAAACCGAAGCATCATTTTCGCCATCGTTTTCCTCTGACTTGTCAGCAGTTAAAAGGTCGGTTAACTGTCCTGCATTTTCACCATCTATGATGTTACCCAACATAGCATCAATGATTTGCATAAATCCACCGGAACCACCGCTTGAGTCAGCCGTAACTGCGTTACCGTTACTTCGAGCCATTCTCATAAGCTCAATGTTCTGTAAAGTCACTTGTTCCACCTTTTCACCTCCTTAAAGAAATAATGTTTATATAATATATGTATCACGGGTAAAGGCAGACTTACTGTTCTTCCTCGGCAGACTTGTTTGCCACCATTTCAAGAATTTCTTCCTGTAATTCCTTTGCCTCCAGATACTTATATTCCTCTAACTGTTTTTCTTCAAGTTTGTCAAGTCCCGAAACCTCTTGCGAGGCACTTACAACAACTTTAATCTGTGCATCAATACGTAATTCTGCACGTTTTAATTCTTCATAAAGATTATTTAATTGCAGCCTGGTATTTTCAGAATGAAACTTATAAAGCATAAGGTCATTTGACATTAACCCGTTTTTACTGTTTTTAAACTCCTCTTCGCGCTCTTTACGATGATTTTCAAGATTTTCTATATCTGTTTCAATCTTCGCTTTTTCTGCCTGAAGATGTCTTAAAGCTGTTTTTTCTTTTTCGAGAACCTGCTCCTTGTAACTGCGCATTTTTGCTAATGAAAATTGAAACGATTTCATTTAAAACACCTTTTATCAGAAAACTTCAGTTTTCTAATTTACAGCAAGTTTAAGAAGTTGAAGTGTCTCTTCGAATCCGCAAGGTTCTTCAACCTTTTGTTGCAGGAATTCGTTGATTTTTGGCATATGACTTATAGCTCTGTCAAGCTCAGGGTTATTTCCCTGTTTATAAGCACCAATTGAAATAAGGTCTTCGTTTTCTTTGTAAACCGACATCATATTTCTCAGCTTACCTGCTGCTTCTTTTTGCTCTGGTGTAGCGATTCCGTTCATAAGACGGCTTAAGCTACTGAGAACATCAATTGCAGGGTAGTGATTTTTTGATGCAATTTTTCTCGAAAAAACTATATGACCGTCAATGATACTTCTTACGGTATCAGAGATAGGTTCATTTGTATCATCACCCTCCGAAAGGACGGTGTAAATACCTGTAATAGAGCCGGTTTTAAAATTACCGGACCGTTCAAGTAATTTTGGCAAAGCGGAGTAAATTGAGGGTGTGTAACCTCTTGCTACAGGCGCTTCACCTGTACTCAGGCCAATTTCACGTTGAGCCATTGCAAAACGCGTTAAAGAGTCCATCATTAAAAGAACATCTTTACCCTGACGTTGGAAATATTCCGCAATAGCCGTTGCAGTCTGTGCACATTTATATCTCATAAGAGCGGGTTGGTCAGATGTTGCCACAACCAATACTGAACGCTTCTGCCCCTCAGGACCCAAGTCACGCTCAATAAACTCAACAACCTCTCTTCCACGTTCTCCTACAAGTGCTATAACGTTAACATCAGCTTTAACATTACGTGCAATCATACCCATAAGAGTACTTTTGCCGACGCCGCTTCCTGCGAATATGCCCATACGCTGCCCCTTACCTATGGTAAGAAGTCCGTCAATGCACTTAACACCTAACTCAATAACTTCATTGATAGGTGGACGTGCCATGGGGTTCTCAGGCGCACCGCCTATGGAAATGGATGTACCTTCAGTAATCTCTTCCTTATTGTCAATAGGCTTACCGAGTGCATCAACCGCTCTGCCGACTAACTGGTCGCTTGCAAGCACGGTAAGCTTTTTACCCGTGTTAATAACCTTGCAGCCATAACCTATTCCGTCAACATCCTGGTACGGCATTAAGTATGCCGTGCTCTCAGAAATTCCGACTACTTCAGATAAAACTACTCCATCATCACCAGATAGAAAAATTTTGCAAATATCGCCGATACTACAAGTCAAACCTGTTGCTTCAACGGTCATACCGATTATTTTGTTAATTCTGCCTTCACGTGTGAAGGTGTCAGTTAACTGTAATACTTTTTCGTACTTTTTTAAATCAATATTACCGGATTGAAACACGATTAAACCTCCATCTCTGCCTCTCTGAAAGCAAGGCGAAGATTATCTGCCTGAACAGATATAGTAGCGACAACTGCACCTGTTTCAGTGCTTACCACACAAGTGTCACCCGCACACGCAACCGGAGCAACCTCTGCTACACCGTGATACTCGGGCTTGGCAAGCTCTTGCTTTGCAGCCTCCACAAGATTTGCCAGAGCATCTGAAACCTCAAGCTTGAGCCAATTTGTACCTTTACATTCACTTACCGTTTTTAAAACGAGCTCTTTAAGGAACAAATCGTCCTCATCAATTTTTTTGCAGACTAATTTTTCTGCAATATCTATGGCAAAGAACTTCAGCTTTTTCTCGTATTCTTCGAGATATGCTTTCTGAAGCTCCTCCATCTCATTAATTTTCTGAGATATACCGTCAATGCTTTGTTGAAGTTCATCCTTTTTGCTTTGTAAAGCATCGGAATAAGCTTTTATCTCAACCTCTAACGCAATAGCATTGAGTTCATCTCTGTAAAACTCTGCTAACTCTTCACGAGTCGGGTAAACAAGCTTTTCTACCTCTTCTTCCGGTTCAGGTTCAACAGCCATTGCAAGGCTGAGCGGATCAAATTCCGTAAAAGCCTCTTCCGGAGGAAGCTCTTCTTGTTCTTCTATTGTAACTTTAGGTAACTCAAAATCGACATCGGGAATTTTAACAGAATCTGAGGCAGAAACATAATTGTAGGTTCTGAAAATATCACTCAATTATGGCATCCTCCCCTCCGTGAGAAATAGTAATTTCTCCGGACTCCTCTAATGTACGAATTATATCAACAACCTTCTGTTGAGCCTTTTCAACGTCACGCATACGAACGTTTCTGAGATACTCAAGGTCAGAAAGAATGTTTTCTTTTGCACGAGAAGAAATATTTGAAAGCAATACTTCTTTGATTTCTTCTGTAGAACCTTTGATAGCGATAGCAAGATCCTGATAATCCACATCGCGAAGAACTCTCTGAATTGTAAACGGATCCAAATGAACGATATCTTCGAAAACGAACATAAGCTTTTTGATGCTGTCTGAAAGCTCAGGATCTGTCGCACCGAGTTCATCAAAGATACGCTTTTCAGTAGCTCTGTCAGTATGGTTCATAATATCTGCAACATGGTTAACACCGCCGATTTCTGTCATATCAACAGAAACAACCGATGAGAAACGTCTTTCAAGAATAGTTTCAACTGTATTTACAATACTCGGAGAAACACTGTCAAGAGTTGCAATTCTTTTAATAACACTAAGCTGTATATTTGGTGGAAGCTCAGAAATTATCTTAGATGCTTCTTCAGGCGGAGCATAAGAAAGAATGAATGCAATTGCCTGTGGGTGTTCACCCTGTAACATCATTAAAAGGTTTCTTGATTTTGCTTTTCTTAAGAACTCAAATGCACGCGTTTGCATAGCACCTGCAACCCTGTCCATATAAGACTGGGCAAGCTCCGGACCAAAAGCTTTCTCAAGGATATCCTTTGCGTAAAGAACACCGCCCTCAGAAATAATCTTCTGAGTTGTGCAAAGACCGTAGAAATCGTCAATAACCTCCTGCAAATCGGCAGGTGTAAGCTTTTCAAGCTTTGCGACCTCTACTGAAAGTCTTTCTATTTCCTCTTCCGTAAGATATTTATATACAGATGCGGCTTCATCTGCACCGAGAGCAACGATAACAGCAGCCGCTCTGCCTATAGGCGAAAGCCCTTTAGAAACATTTCTTGCCATTAATCGTCACCATCCTTTATCCATGAGCGAAGCAAGTTAGCTGTAATCTTCGGATTTGCCTTAGCGAAGTTACGAACCTCTTTGAGGATTGCTTCATCCTTCGGATCTGCATCACCCATAGCAATATCGGCGAGCTCTTTCTTGTAGCGATCGATTTCCTGCTGCAACTGAAGCTGCTCTGCGGCACGTTCTTCTTCGATTTGTTGAAGATATTCGTCCATACCGTCCTTTTTCTTTTTCTTTCTCTTTCTCTGAATAATAATGAGAGGAACAAGAATAAGAAGAAGTACAACTGCAACAACTGCTGCAATAATCGCAATAGTTGCCCACAACGGCAATTCTGCAAGTTTTTCGAACAATCCTGTATCAACAGGCTCATCAACCTGAACATCTTCACCAACAAACGATGAAACACTGATGTTTTCAGGGGCTATATCAACACTCTTTGAAACTATATCTGTTATTTCTTCACGGTTTGCATTTGTAAGATTTGCCTGCTTAACCATAACAGAAACTGTTGCTCTGTCAAGAATTGCATTACCTTTTTCAATCTGCGTTTTGATGTAGCCGTAATCGTAGTCACGAAGACCTTCTACCATTACATCATCATCGAGAGCAGTATTTGCATCATAAACATAATCAGGAATATCGGTATTGTTTTCTTCACCGGCAACACCGCCTGCAACCTCTTCCTCGCCATCCTGGAAGGTACCC
>JAFVWD010000115.1 GCA_017501865.1 Clostridia bacterium
GCGAATGGGGGCCTATAAAACGTGATCTGAAATTAGCTAAGGAAACAGGCTGCAAATATCACGTTTGTCACATCTCGACAAAAGAGAGTGTAGAATTAATAAGACGAGCGAAAAAAGAGGGTGTGGATGTCACCTGTGAAACAGCACCGCATTACCTTGTTCTTAATGATATGATGCTACAGGATGAAGGCAGATTTAAAATGAATCCGCCTTTCCGTTCCGAAAGCGACAGACTCGCTTTGATAGAAGGGGTGCTTGACGGTACTATTGATATGATAGCGACTGACCACGCGCCTCATTCCTTTGAAGAAAAGTCAAAGGGCTTAAGTAAAAGTCTTATGGGAATAACAGGTATAGAAACTGCTTTCCCTATAATATACACAAAGCTTGTAAAAACAGGCATTCTGCCACTTGAATTGGTTATAAAAATGCTGACAGATAATCCGAGAAACCGTTTCGGAATTAAAGATAACGGTTCTTTGAGTATCTGGGATTTAAGCAATCAATATAAAATCGACAGTAACGAATTTCTTTCAATGGGAAAAGCAACACCTTTCCAGAATGAAAGTGTTTTCGGAAAATGTCTTATGACTGTATATGGAGGTAAAATTGTATGGCAAACGAAGTGAAAAAAAAGATTGTCTTTCAGGACGGTAGCGAATATATAGGCTACGGTTTCGGGGCAGATTGTGAAAAAGTATGTGAAATAGTATTTGATACTGCAATGGCCGGTTATCAGGAAATGATGTCTGACCATGCATTTACGAACAAAATAGTTGTTATGACATATCCTCTTATAGGTAACTATGGTGTTGCCGATGAGGATTTTGAAGCGAAAGCATCTACTCTCGGCGGTATTGTAGTAAGAGAATACAACGACATTCCCTCGAACTTCCGTTACACAAAAACTCTTTCTGAAGAAATGGAAGAAAACCACATTCCGGGTATATGGGGTGTAGATACAAGAGAGATTACACGTAAAATACGTGATACAGGCAGTCAGAGGGTAATTCTTACAAATGCTGATGTTCCTGTTGAAAAGGCAATTGAGATTATTAAAAATACACCTGTTGATACAGATGCTGTTTCAAAAGTTAGCTGTAAAAAACGTTGGTACTCAAGAACAACAAATGCAAAGTACAATGTTGTAGCTGTTGACTGCGGAATAAAATTAAATATAATCCGCCTTTTAAATGCGAGAGGCTGCAATATTACTGTTGTTCCTTACAATACATCCGCTAAAGAAATTATAAAAATGAATCCTGACGGTGTCATTATTTCAAACGGCCCGGGTAGTCCGGAAGATGTTTCTTCAATAGTGGATGTTCTTAAAGAACTCAAGGGCAAATTCCCGCTTTTCGGTATCGGCTTGGGTAACCTTTTAATCGGTGCCGCATACGGCGCAAAGGCAGACAAATTAAAATTTGGTCATCACGGCGGAAATCATCCTGTTATGGATGTTGAAACAGGTAAAGTAATTACTGTTTCACAAAGCGAGGACTATACACTTAATGAAGACTCATTGAAAAATACTGATTTGAAAATTACTCACCGTGACATTCTCGACAAAACTGTTGAAGGTGTTGAAAATGAAAATGATAAGATTTTCGGCGTTCAGTTTAATCCTGAAGGTGCTCCGGGTGCAGTTAATGAATCTTTGTTTGATAAGTTTGTTACTATTATGAAGGAGGGCAAGTAAGATGCCAAAGAGAACTGATATTAAGAAGATACTTGTTATAGGCTCAGGCCCTATTGTTATAGGACAAGCTGCAGAATTTGACTACGCAGGCACACAGGCCTGTCTTGCACTTAAAGAAGAGGGCTATGAGGTTATTCTCTGTAACTCAAACCCTGCAACAATTATGACAGATACTTCTATGGCTGACAAGGTTTATATGGAGCCTCTTACATTGGAATATATCGCTAAAGTTATCCGCTACGAAAGACCGGATGCAATTGTTCCGGGAATCGGCGGTCAGACAGGTCTTAACCTTGCAATGCAGCTTGAGAAAAAAGGTGTTTTAGAAGAGTGTGAGGTTGAGCTTTTAGGTACAAAAAGCGAGAGTATTGAAAGAGCTGAGGACCGCGAGCTTTTCAAACAGCTTTGTCTTGATTTAGGTGAGCCTGTTCTCCCTTCAGAAATAGCAAACACAGTAGAGGAGGGCCTTGCTGCTTGTGAAAGAATCGGTTACCCTGTAGTTCTTCGTCCTGCATTTACATTGGGTGGTACAGGCGGCGGATTTGCCGATAACGAAGCGGAATGCCGTGAGCTTCTTAAAAACGGACTTAAGCTTTCACCTGTTCATCAGGTTCTTGTTGAAAAGAGTATTAAGGGCTACAAAGAAATTGAGTTTGAAGTAATGCGTGACTCAAATGACACTGCAATTGCTATTTGTAATATGGAAAATGTTGACCCTGTTGGTATTCATACAGGTGACTCAATTGTTGTCTGCCCGTGTCAGACTCTTACAAATAAAGAGGCAGGTATGCTTCGTGACAGTGCATTAAGAATTATTAAAGCTTTGGAAATTGAGGGCGGTTGTAACGTTCAGTTTGCACTTGATCCGCTTTCATTCGATTATTATGTTATCGAGGTTAACCCTCGTGTATCACGTTCATCTGCACTTGCCTCCAAGGCAAGCGGTTACCCGATTGCAAGAGTTACTGCAAAAATAGCAGTAGGTATGCATCTTGAGGAGATTCAGCTTGCTAATATTCCTGCGGCTTGCGAGCCTGCACTTGACTATGTTGTTGCGAAAATGCCTCGTTTCCCGTTCGATAAATTTGCAACAGCCAATAATAAGCTTTCCACACAGATGAAAGCAACAGGTGAGGTAATGAGTCTCGGCAGAACAATAGAGGAATGCCTCCTTAAAGCTGCCCGTTCTCTTGAAATAGGTGTTTGCCACCTTTATATGAAGAAATTTGACTCTTATACAGAAGCTGAGCTTCTTGAGTATATAAAAGATGGTACCGATGACAGAATTTTTGCTATAGCAGAGCTTTTAAGCCATGGTACAGATATCGGTATGATTTATGATGCTACCAAAATAGACATTCTCTTCCTTGAAAAAATAAGAAATGTTATTCGTATGGAAGAAAAGCTTAAAGCGAACAAACAAAATGTTGAAGTGCTTTATGAAGCAAAAAGAATGGGCTTCTGCGACCAGTATATTGCACGTCTCTGGGAATGTGATGAATTGGATGTTTATAATACACGTGTTGAAAATAATATGTTCCCGGTTTATAAAATGATTGATACCTGTGCAGCAGAGTTTGAGGGTAATGTACCTTATTTCTACTCAACCTATGAATCAGAAAATGAATCAATTGTTTCAGATAAAGAGAAAATTATCGTTCTTGGTTCAGGTCCTATAAGAATCGGTCAGGGGGTTGAGTTTGACTATTCAACTGTTCACGCAGTTCAGACAATCAAATCATCAGGCTATGAAGCAATTATCATAAATAACAACCCTGAAACAGTTTCTACAGATTACACTTGCTCAGATAAGCTCTATTTCGAGCCTCTTACTGTTGAAGATGTAATGAACATTATTCACCTTGAAAAGCCAATGGGAGTTATTGCTTCGTTAGGTGGTCAGACTGCTATTAACTTAGCAGAACCGCTTAAAAACCGCGGAGTTAAAATTATAGGTACAGACTGCGATGCTATTGAAAAAGCAGAAAACAGAGATTCTTTTGAAAAGCTTCTTAAGGAGCTTGACATTCCTCAGCCTGAGGGTAAAGCTGTTACTAAAATTGAAGACGGTATTGAAGCTGCAAAGAAAATAGGTTACCCTGTTTTAGTTCGTCCTTCATTTGTTTTGGGCGGTCGTGCTATGCAGATTGTTGCAGATGAAGAGCAGTTGAAGCATTATCTTAAAACAGCTGTTGAAATTGATGAAGACAAGCCTGTTCTTGTTGACAAATATATTTCAGGTAAAGAAGTTGAGGTCGACGCAATTTGTGACGGTAAGGATGTTTTTGTACCGGGTATTATGGAGCTTGTTGAAAGAACAGGTATCCACAGCGGTGACTCAACAAGTGTTTACCAGACATTCAGTATTTCACAAAAGGTAAGAGATACAATTATTGATTACACCAAGAAATTAGGATTGGGTATAGGTATTGTCGGACTTTATAATATTCAGTTTATTGTAGACAAAGATGAAAACGTGTTCATTATCGAGGTTAATCCGCGTTCCTCAAGAACAGTTCCGTTCCTTTCGAAAGCAACATCTTACAGCCTTGCTGATATTGCTACACTCACAATTTTAGGTAAGAGCCTTAAAGAGCAGGGAATTGACTGCATTTATCCTGAAGATAAAAAACGTTGGTATGTTAAAGCACCTGCATTCTCATTCTCCAAGCTTCGCGGACTTGATGCATACCTTTCACCTGAAATGAAATCAACAGGTGAAGCTATAGGTTACGACAACAAGCTTACACGTGCGCTTTATAAAGCATTACAGGCATCAGGTATGAATGTTATGAATTATGGTACTGTTCTTGCTACTATTGCAGATGAAGATAAAGCGGAAGCATTGCCGATTATTCGCCGCTTCTACAATATGGGCTTTAACATTCAGGCAACAGAAGGAACAGCTAACTTCTTAAAAGAAAATGGTATAAGAACACACGCAGTTAAGAAGATAAGCGAAGGCAGTGAAGAAATTCTTAATAATATGCGCCAGGGCTATATTAACTATGTTATTAATACACGTGATATTAATCAGACAGGTTATTTGTCAGACGGTCACGAAATTCGCCAATGTGCAGTTGAAAACAATGTTACACTCTTCACATCTCTCGACACTGTTGCAGTTTTACTTGATGTTCTTGAAGAAACAACCCTTTGCATTTCAACTATTGATGGTTAATTATCCGATAAAAGGACGAAAAATATGTATCAGGGAATTTATACAATTAAAGAAAATATAAAAATCGCAAAAGATGTTTACAAAATGGTTGTTTCAGGTGACACTTCTGCATTGACTGCAACAGGTCAGTTTGTAAATATTAAAGTTGACGGCTTATATTTAAGACGTCCTATATCTGTGTGCGATTACGACGACAGTACAATAACACTTATTTATAAGGTTGTAGGTGCGGGTACTGAAATAATGTCAACTAAATTAAAGGGCGAGCAATTCGATATTCTTGTTGGGCTCGGAAACGGATACAATACTGATAAAAGTGGGTCAACCCCTCTTTTAATCGGCGGGGGTGTCGGTGTTCCGCCTATGTATGGTCTTTGTAAAAAGCTTGTTGCTGAGGGCAAGAAGCCTACAGTAATTTTAGGCTTCAATACAGAAGATGAAATCTTTTATAAGGAAGAGTTTGAAGCTTTGGGTGCAAAGGTTTACGTAACAACGGTAGACGGTAGTGTAGGAACAAAAGGTTTTGTAACAGATGTTATGAAAACTCTTGAATACTCTTACTTCTTTACTTGTGGACCTATGCCTATGTTCAAAGCAATTGAAAACACTGCGGTAACAAGCGGACAGTACAGCTTTGAAGAAAGAATGGGTTGTGGCTTTGGTGCGTGTATGGGGTGTTCGTGCAAAACAAAGTACGGCAACAAACGCATTTGTAAGGACGGTCCTGTTTTAGAAAGGGAGGAGATTATATGGTAAATCTTGAAACTTCACTTTGCGGTTTGACTCTTTCTAATCCATTGATTCCTGCAAGCGGTACTTTTGGTTATGGTTATGAGTTCAGTGAGCTTTATGACATTAATATTCTCGGAACATTTTCTTTCAAGGGTACCACAAAAGAAGCTCGTTTTGGTAATCCAACACCAAGAATTGCGGAGTGTGAAGCAGGTATGATAAATGCTGTAGGACTTCAGAATCCCGGTGTAGAAAAGGTTATTTCTGAGGAATTACCAAAATTAAAAGAAGTATTCGATAAAA
>JAFVWD010000116.1 GCA_017501865.1 Clostridia bacterium
AGCGATTCTTTGTATTTCTTCAACATTACAAATATTACCATAAACATGAACAGGCAAAATAGCACATGTTTTTTCGGTAATTAAACTCTCAAGCCTTGTAGCATCAATTGTAAAATCAATATCATTTATATCACAAAATACCGGTACAAGCCCATTTCGTACTATAGCGTGAGTAGTTGAGGCAAATGTAAATGGTGTTGTGATAATCTCACTGCCTTTTCTGAATTCAAAGGCAGCAATTATGCTTTCTAAAGCCAGATGACCATTTGTAAACAGTTCAACACAGGGCACCTTTAAAAAGCTTTCCAGCTCACGCTGAAATTGCTTATGCTTAGCACCCATATTAGTAAGCATATGACTTTCCCATAATTCTTTTATTTCTTCACAAAACTCTTCATACTCCGGCATTGAAGAGCGAGTTACATTAATAGACATAAACTTTTACCTTTTATTACATTTATAATGGTATGTTGCCATGTTTTTTAGGGTAATTAATTACCTGCTTATCTTCCAAATTTTGGAAAACAAAAACAAGTTTTTTTCTTGTTTCCTGCGGTAAAATAACTTCATCAACCATACCTATAGAAGCTGCAAAATACGGATTCAAATATTTTTTCTCATATATTCTGATTTTTTCCCGCTTAAAATCATTCGCGTTCTGAGCCTTAGCTATTTGCTTGTTGTACATAACATTAACCGCAGCCTCCGCACCCATTACAGCACTTTCGCAAATAGGCCAAGCAAAGACAACATCGGCACCCATAGCCTTACTGTTCATAGCACAATATGATGCCCCGTATGCTTTTCTTGTTATAACAGTAACTCGCGGTACAGTAGCTTCTGAAAAAGCATACAAAACCTTTGAACCGTGTCGTAATATACCTTTTTTTTCTTCACTTGGACCGGGATAAAAACCGGGCGAATCGAGTAACACTAATAGTGGAATATCGAAGCAATCACAGAATCTTACGAACCGTGCAGTTTTATCAGAT
This sequence comes from Clostridia bacterium, assembly GCA_017501865.1. Classification (GTDB taxonomy): domain Bacteria; phylum Bacillota; class Clostridia; order Oscillospirales; family Acutalibacteraceae; genus DTU089. The sequence continues at coordinate 993 of JAFVWD010000116.1, forward strand.
GCATCGCAATCAATTGCACCACCTAAAACACAGGGTTGGTTTGCAACAATACCAATACTTTTACCCTCTAAGCGAGCAAAGCCTACAACCATATTTCTTGCAAAATCTTTTGAAACCTCAAAAAATGAATTATCGTCCACAATACAAGAAATTACTTTTTTTACATCATAGCCTTGTTTCATATTATCCGGAACTATGTTTTCTATTCTTTTGAGATTTTCTTCGTATAAGGAATCATTTTCTATATCAAAAGGCTCTTTTTTATATTCAAGATAATTCAACAATTCTTTTATAGAATTTATACAATCCTCATCATTTTTGCAAACGAAATTAGCGACACCACTTTTCACACTATGAACCTGAGGACCACCTAATTCATCCATAGAAACACTTTCGCCTGTCAGTGCTTTAATAACCCGTGGGCCTGTAATAAAAAACTGGCTGGTGTTTTCTACCATAAATACAAAATCGCACATAGCAGGAGAATATGTAGCGCCACCTGCGCAATTACCCATTATAGCAGCTATTTGAGGGATATAACCTGAAGCTTGCGTATTCAAATAAAAAAGTCGGCTATATGCAGACGAGGATATTATACCTTCTTCAATTCTTGCCCCACCACTATCACACAAGCAAACAAATGGACTTTTAGTTTTCATTGCAAGCTCAAGAGTTTCACAAATTTTTTGTATATGTGCTTCACCTGCAGAACCACCACTTATTGTGCAGTCTTGTGAAACAGCATATACTGTAAAACCATTCAATTTACCGTAACCAGCAATCACACCATCACCTAAATAGTGTTTTTTTTGTAAATCACCTGAATCAACTCGTGATTTAACTAACATATTAATTTCAAGAAACTCACCATCATCAAATAACAACTCCATTCTTTCACGAGCTGTCAACTTACCTTTTTTATGTTCTCTCTCTATACGCTCAGTGCCACCTGAAAGCAATACCTCATCTTTTATATTTTCAAATTCAATCTTTTTTTCTATATTCCACATCAAGACCGCCAACTCTCTTCAGTTTTTATCATCTTACATTTTTTCTACTTAAAAGTTTGGTTTCAATTTCATCTTCAGACAGTTGCTTTATAATCATATCGGATATATTTGTCTTTACAACTGAAAAATCTGGAACATTTCTTTTTACAACTGTACAAGCACCCAGAATACATTTTTTGCCAACAGTTGTATAATCAAAAACTGTGCAATTCAGTCCTACAAATGACTGTTCGCCTATTACACAACAACCAGCAACAGTACTCCTTGTTGCTATGAAACAGTGCGGACCAATTTTGGTGTCTGCACCAACAAAGCAACTTGCCATCAAAAATGTATCCTCTTCGACCTCAACATTTGTTTGTACAATTACATAATCTTTCACCCAACAATTAGTACCATTGATTTTCCCTCTGATTACCGAATGGGGCGATATTATATTAGCAAATATAAAACCGCGTGCTTTCAAAGACTCATAAACCCTACGTCTGTGAGAATTCAGTCGATCCCATAAAATTGCAACAAAAACCTTAACCGCTTTTTTATCAATAATTTCATCCAACTTCTCAACTGAATAGACCGGTAAATCACAAAATACATCTGTTGTGCGGTATTCATCGTTAACGGCAAAACCAATCACATCAGACAAATCATAATCCTTTACAAAATCATAAACTCTCTTACCTGTAGAACCAATTCCTACAATAACTAATTTTTCTTTCATATAATAACCGCCTTTTATACCAATTCATATTCCTGCAACATTTTTTGTATATCACCTTTAGAATTAAACATCATAACATCGATTATTGACAAATTACTATGAAACTCATTTTCAAACTGCTTATAACAAATTTCGTTAGTTTTAAGAAATCTCAACTCAATATTTTCTTTTTTGAAATTTTCTTTATCATAAAGCTCTTGTCCGCCAATTGCATTATAATATTCAGTTGCTCCGAGAATTCTGCATATTTCAAGAACCTTTTCCTCCCCCTTCAAAGAATTGTTTTTTTCTATTGAAGAAGATAAAACAAGCTCTGTTGTTATATTCAAGTACTTTAAAAGAATCTCAAAAGAACTCATTATGTATTTTGCAATATTTCTTTCATCATTAAAAATAATCTTTTCTAATATAGGATAAACATCTGAAAAACATGGTGCATCCTTATAATTATCTTGTATAATCCTAATGTTTTTTTGCTTTAGTTTTTCATCATTGTTGACTTCTACTTCATTTATTAACTTATTTGAACTCGCGCCCGACATTGGCAAGTTAAAATATTTCGGTTCACCATTGACTAAAATACGATTTCTGTAAATCCAACCACTTTTTATAAAATTAACATCATCATAAATCACATATTTATCCACAGCATTCATAAGCTGAAAATAGCCGATATACGGAAAAAAATACGGTTGCATAATACCTAATTTTATATGCCTCAACGCCTTTCACTTAAAAGAAGATACAAATATAGACATTACTCTACTTATATTATTCTATGATATCACAATTTTACTATATTTTCAACAAAAAAAGAAATAAAAATGTGCATGAAAACTGTCGTTTCATACACATTTTTTGCATTTTTATTTAACTATTTCTCTTTTTTCAGAACTGTCCAATACGGTAACTTTTGCATCTTTAATACAAGAAATTCCGTATTTTGAAGAAACAATTCCAACAACATCTACCCACGCGCCGTCTTCAGGAATATCGCCCTCAAAAACAACACTTATAGGCACCTTATTTTCGCCATTGTCTACATCAATGTATTTACGGTAAACCCAATATTCTGTAGTTTTATCATTGATTTTTACAGACTCGAAAACACCCTGCAAATGAATTGTATTACCCTCAAAGCATTCAAAATGCTCGCTGTCCTTGTGCTGATATGAGTGGTCTAATTCAAGAATCCAATCAACAAAGGTCTCATCTGTAACATCAATATCTATAACACTTTTGTCACTATCGGTAACTGTTGCCGCCTGCTTTGCAGCTTCTACTTCAGCCGCAAAACGTTCCGGATAGCTTTCCTCCATACTCCATGTGTAAACCAAAAATGAAACGAGCGCTATAATAAAGGCGAGAAGAATACAGCCGTTTATTATAGTTACCTTCTTTTTAAATGCCGCATCTGCTACGTTGGATTTTTTCTTCTTTTCTGCCATAATTATTCTCCATTAAATTATTTAAAAAATTGTGGAAGATATGCTTTGTGAGCTGCCTTCATTTCTTCATAGCAGGATTTTGCCTGAGCGAAATCTCCGCAAAGTGGGTGAAGCATAAGAGCATTGAGGGCATCTTCATCTGAACCCTTCATAGCTGCTTCAACAGTATATTTTTCATAAGATTTTACTGTTCTCATAAGGCTTATAATGTGACGATTATTAAACTCTTCAATTTCTACAGGTTTTGCACCGTCAGCACCTATAACTGCAGCAATCTCAACAATATCATCATCATCCATAAATTTAAGAGTACCGTTGTTTTTTATGTTAACTACGTGAACCTCTTGCTTGTCATTTGCAATAGCATCTATAAGAGAAACTGCTGCAAGTGAGTACTTGTAGCCGCCACGTTCTTCAAGAAGAGCAGGCTTAATTACAAGCTCATTATCGCTGTACAGCTCAAGAAGCTGTTCTTCAATTTCCATACAAACCTGAGCACGGCTTTTTGAACCTGCCTTTAAGTGCTGAAGCTTTGCCTGGCGGCTGTAATAATATTGAAGATATGATGACGGGAAGCCCTTACAAGCATTGAGGCATTCCATATCAAAGCCATCATCATGAATATTTTTCATAACTGTCGGTGCAAAATCATCATCAAAAATCTTGTCAATATTTTCAACACCGTTTACTTTAACTGAAGTAATCCAGCTTAAGTGGTTAAGACCTAAATATGTAATTTTTGCATCTTCACCAACTGCAGCCTTAACATCATCAATCATAGCAATAGGAACGTTGCAAAGACCCATTGTTTTAACATTTGTATGATTAATAAGGAATTCAGAAATAATACCTGACGGATTTGTAAAGTTAATAAGCCAAGCATCAGGACAAATTGCTTCAATTCTTTCTGCAATGTGTGCCATAACAGGAATTGTTCTGAGTGCCTTGAAGAAACCGCCTATACCTGTTGTTTCCTGACCTATAAGGTCGTGCTTTAACGGAATTGACTCGTCAATATGACGGCATGGAAGCTTACCTACACGAATTTGTGTAACAACAAAATCTGCTCCCTGTAATGCAAGGTCGAGATCATCTGTCATCACAACTTCGCAGTCAATACCTGCGCTTTTAAGCATACGAACACAAAGAGAGCCTACTATTTCTCTTTTTCTTTCGTCAATATCCATAAAAGCAACTCTTTTAAGCTTTAAAGAGTCCTTTGCTTCTATGAAGCCGTAAATAAGTTCAGGACAATATGTACTACCTGAACCGATAACTGTAACATTGATTTCTTTCATTTATATCAGTCCTTCAAAATAAAATTAATCTTCTAACAACCAGTTAATGCAACCTGTTACCGGTGCCGCTGTGAGTTTTATAAAATCGTATTTTTTATTTGTTCTTGTGTGTAAAAGCTCGCTCATTCTGTTTATATAAACATCTGAAGGAAGCTTTGTGTGCATTGAACCGGAAAGAACAACAGTCACTGTTTCTTCATTGAACTGCATTTTCTTAATGTGACCTTCAATAAAGTCTGCACCGCGCTGTGCCATTTCTTCAATAACCTCAAGTGCAGCCTCATCACCCTGATTTGCTGCATCAAAAAAGCTACCTATAAGCACACGTATAAATGCCTCACTTTTTTCTTCGTCTTCAACAATCTGAATTGAATCGAGCAAAGTATCTCTGTCCTTTATGCCTAACTTTTCAGTAAGCATAGCAGTAATTTTGCTTTCGCGTTTGCCTAAGCACACATCATCGTAAACGATTCTGAAGGTTTCGTTTGCAACCCAGTGTCCGTTACCCTTATCGCCTGAAAGTCTGTCAAAGCCACCTATCTGAAGCATTTCGCCACGACTGTCAATTGAGTTACAGCAAGTACCTGTTCCGCAGTTATAGCCTATAGCTGCACCGGCTTTACCGCCTGCTTTAATAACAATGAAGCCGTCATTATAAATTCTGAAATCCTTAAGACCGCGCTTTGTTAATTCTTCGCACATAGCATCGTGCTGATAAGGATGGTCAATACCTGCAAGACCCATAAGCATTCCGCTTATATCCTCACGGGATTTACCTGTCTTTTTAAGAAGCTCATCGACACCCGCTGTAATTATATCTGCCGCCTGAGGAAAGCTGCCTTCCATATTTTCGTGGTTAGAGGCAGGACCCTCGTGGAGCTCTAACATATTTTTATTTTCATCAAAAAGTGCAAATGCAGTTTTTGTTCCGCCACCGTCAACACCAATATAATACTTCATAACTATTTCTCCGGATTAATTATTTTTCTTTATGCTCTTCACTTACTTCGCATACCTCATTAAGGCAATATGTACCTTTTCTGTATGGCTCTCTGTCAATCCATCTGCCGTTTGTAAAGTCAGGTACTGCAACAGGCGCACCGCCTAATGCAACAGATTGCTCAGAAAGACAAGTAACTGCCATCCACGCAGCAGTATCATAAACATCAATAGGCGAGCTACCGTGATTAAGACTGTCTACATAAGAGGAAAGAACTAAGAAGTCCATACCGCCATGACCTGCCTTTATGCCGTCATTTTCATATGCCTGCCAGAGCGGATGCTCATATTTTTCTCTCCAGGTTTTAAAAGAATCCCACTCATGCGGTTTTTCTGACTGGCCTTCTATGTAAATTCTGCCGTAGCCGTCAGGAGCTTCTTCGTAAATAC
>JAFVWD010000117.1 GCA_017501865.1 Clostridia bacterium
AGCAGCAAAGAGAAAAGAAAATGTCACTGCAGAGCTGCAACTCCACAGTGACCAAGGGTTTCAATATACATCCCAAGCATATTTTAACCTAACACAATCTTACGGCATAACGCCCTCAATGTCAAGACGTGGAAATCCGTATGATAATGCTATGGCTGAAAATTTCTTTTCAATTCTAAAAACAGAATGTATCTATCGAACAAAGTTGCGAACCTATGAGGAGGCTCGCCTCCTCATAGGTCAATACATCCATTTCTACAATAACGAAAGAATTCAATTAAAAACAAAACTGACTCCGCTTGAAAAACGAAATCAGTTTGTTGCTAAAATTTAATCTTGCCTACCATAGGAGCTCTTTTTGTACTGTCTGCACAATCTGGGGCAGTTCAGTTTTTTACAGCTTTTTTACATTTCTTTTTTTGTAGTTAACTTTTATTTCTCAATATCATATGGCCAGTCAATAATACCGCCAAACTCTTTTACATTGGTATAGCCAAGATTTACTAAGCTTTCTGAGGCAATTTTACTTCTTCTGCCTGAACGGCAATATACTAAAATCTGCGTGTTTTTATCGGGGATAGCTTCCTCAGCTTTCAATTCTATTTCTGTATGTGGAATTAGTATTGCATCGGGAATGTGCCCGCTGTCGTATTCGTCTTGCTCCCTTACATCGAGAATAATATAAGCCTCCTCTGAATCTATTATATTCTTGGCTTCCTTTGCTGAAATTTGCTCGTACATTATTTCATCTCCTTCATTTGCAACTATTATTGAAGTCGGACCATCTGCTCCGCCTATAATGCCTATGCTACTATCCTTTCCGCAAGCCGCGAGTAGTATGCAACACAAGAGGATTAATAAAATGCTTTTCATAAAAACACCACCTTTCTGAAGATATTATATCATAAATGCAATATTTTTTTAAGTGAAATATTCGGCTTACGCCGAATGTGAAATAATTCACTGCGTGAATTGTGAAATATTGCTTCCTTTGGTCGCAATGTGAAATGAAATTTGCCCACATTCGCGTCAGCGAATATTTCACATTTGCGAAGCAAATATTTCACAGCAAAGCTATTTCACTTGCCCGCAGGGCAAATTTCGTTGAAAAAAGCACACATTTGTCCGGTAGACAAATGTGTGTTTTTTTCTGGCGGAGAAGGAGAGACTCGAAAGGCTACGCCTTTCATTCGCTACGCGAAAACCGACTGTGTTCGGCTTCGCCGAGAGGAGTTCGAGTCTCGGGGAATTTGATGTAAAAAAATAAATCCACACACTAAAAAAGTATGTGGATTCATTTGGCGGAGAAGGAGAGACTCGAACTCTCGCGCCGGTTTCCCGACCTACGCCCTTAGCAGGGGCGCCTCGTCACCAACTTGAGTACTTCTCCATTGGTAACCTTCTTGGTTATTATTAAATTAGCCTTTCACTAAGAAAGGCTTTGGCGCAGAGGGTGGGATTCGAACCCACGGTACGTTGCCGTACGACGGTTTTCAAGACCGTTCCGTTATAACCACTTCGGTACCTCTGCAATTATTCACGGGTGATATATTATCACATTAGTTTTAAAAAGTCAATGCTTTTTTTGTAATTTTAAAAAATTATTTTACAACGCAATATTAAGCACAGAATTGTGCGATATGTTGCGGTTAGGGTGTCAGTCTGAATAATATAAAAAAATTCCAAATACTAATTATTGAGTAAAAATATTGCAATTTGAAGCGGATTAGTGTAAAATAGAAATAATTATTATTTGGAGTGGTAATATGAATTATAAACTTACAAAAAAACAAGCAAAGGAAATGCTTGAAAACAGACTTCTTCATTTTTTCGGAGTTTCTACTCAAAATGCGACAAATGAGCAGTATTACAGAGCTATTGCGATGATTCTCAGAGATATGATGACAGTCGGCAGAGGCGAAACTGTCAAGAAATCTGATGAAACAGGTAAAAAGAATGTTTATTACCTTTCAATGGAATTTCTTATGGGCCGTTCTCTTAAAAATGCACTTTACAACCTTAATCTTACAAATACATTTTCAAGTGTGCTTAAGGATTTAGGTATAAAGCTCGATGACCTTTATGAATGTGAGCCTGATGCAGGCCTTGGTAATGGCGGTCTCGGCAGACTTGCTGCTTGCTACCTTGACGGTCTTGCAACTCAGGGCTACTCAGCAAGAGGTTATTCAATTCTTTATGAATACGGTATTTTCCGTCAGAAGCTTATTGACGGTAAACAGACAGAGCTTCCCGACAATTGGCTTCCGGGCGGCGATGTATGGCTCGTGCCAAGAGAAAGCAGCTCTGTTGATATTACCTTTGAGGGTACAGTTAAAGATACATGGGAAGACCAGTATCACCATGTTGAAATTGAAAACGGCACAGTAATTAAGGCTGTTCCTTATGATATGTTCGTTCCCGGTAAGGACGGAAAGTGCGTAAGCATTCTTCGTCTCTGGACTGCAAGAGCTCCTGAATTTGATATGAAGCTCTTTAACCAGGGCGATTACATCCGCTCAATGGAACGTCAGGCTATGGCAGAGGTTATAAGTAAGGTTCTTTATCCGTCAGATAATCATCCTGAAGGTAAGGCATTAAGACTTCGTCAGCAATATTTCCTTGTTTCGGCTTCTGTTCAGGATATTGTTCGCCATCACCTCAGAGTTCACGGTACACTCGATAATTTTGCCGATAAGGTTGCAATTCATGTTAACGATACACACCCGACAATGGCAATTCCGGAGCTTATGAGAATTCTTCTTGATGAATGCGGCTTTAGTTGGGATGATGCATGGAATATTGTTACAAAGAGTATAGCATACACCAACCACACAGTTATGAGTGAGGCTCTTGAGTGCTGGAGTGAAGATCTTGTAAAGAGACTTATTCCTCGTGTGTATGAAATTATTAAAGAAATTGACAACCGTTTCAGACATTTTATCTGGGAATCAACTCACGATGCAGATTATGTAGAGAGAACTGCCATAATTTCAGGCGGAGTTGTTCGTATGGCAAACCTTTGCGTTGCTGCTTGTCATAGTGTTAACGGTGTTTCTGCACTTCACAGTCAGATTCTTAAAGATACACTCTTTAACGATTTCTACCGTATAATGCCTGATAAATTTACAAATGTTACAAACGGTATTGCTCACAGACGTTGGCTTTGCCAGGCAAATCCGAGACTTACTGCGTACCTTACAGAGCTTTTCGGAAACAACAAGTTCGTTTACGATGCAGACAATCTTTCTAAGCTCAACGAGTATAAGGATAACAAAGAGGTTCTTAATAAGCTTGCCGAAATAAAAATGGAAAACAAGAAAGATTTTGCTGACTTCATTTTCAAAACAACAGGTCAGAAGCTTGACGTTAATTCTATTTTTGATGTTCAGGTAAAACGTCTTCACGAGTATAAGCGCCAACACCTTAATGCATTTAATATTGTTCTTGATTACCTTACAATCAAAGAAAATCCTGATGCAGAATTTACTCCTCACACATATATTTTCGGTGCAAAGGCAGCTCCGGGCTACCATGTTGCACAAAGAATTATTTCATTTATTCTGGCACTTGCCGATTTAGTTAATAATGACCCCGATGTTAAGGGCAGACTTAAAATTCTTTATGTTGAGGATTATAACGTAAGCAATGCCGAAAAACTTATGCCTGCGGCAGATGTTTCTGAGCAGATTTCACTTGCAGGTAAAGAAGCAAGCGGTACAGGTAATATGAAGCTTATGATGAACGGTGCTGTTACAATAGGTACTCTTGACGGTGCTAATGTTGAAATTCACGAGGCTGTCGGTGATGATAATATGTTCCTCTTTGGTATGAAAACCGATGAAGTAAATGCTTTGAGAATGCGTGGCTACGACCCTATGAGCTTCTACAACAACAATGAAGATATAAGAAAGGTTCTTGACTTTATTTCAAGAGGTATAAACGGTCAGAACTTTACAGATATCAGCGGTACAATTATGCACCATGATCCATTTATGGTTCTTGCAGATTTTGCTGACTACAGACGTGCTCAGCTTAAAATGGTAGAAACATTTAAGGATAAAAAGAAATGGAATAATATGATGCTCGCCAATATTGCCAACTCAGGCAGATTTGCTGCTGACAGAGCAATAAACGAGTACGCAAAAGATATATGGAATGCACAAAAAATATAACGTTTTTTCGTCTTTTTGACGAAAATGGATTTTTACGACAAAAATAGTTCTCTTTTAGCCGAAAAAATATTGACTTTTTTGTAAATTTAATGTATCTTTATTCTGTAAACGCGTGGTAACACGGCTTATAAATGGATGTATATCCAAGATTTTGAAAGGGGTATAATACCAATGAAAAGTTCAGATTTAAAAGTAGTTGCTATTATTCTCAGTATTGCTTTGTTCTTCACAATCATTACAAGTAATGCTGTTTCAATAGCTTCAGTAGTAATTCTTGCAAAAGGTGGCACACCGGCTGCTTCTACAGACGGAACAGTTGCAGGCGGTACACAGGGTGGCACTCAGGGTGGCACAACTGACGGTACAATGGGTGGTACTACAGGCGGTACAACAGGTGGTACAACAACAGGTACAACAGGTGGTACAACAACAGGTACAACAGGTGGTACAACAGGTACAACAGGTACAACAGGTGGTACAACAACAGGTACAACAGGTGGTACAACAGGTGGTACAACAACAGGTACAACAGGTGGCACAACAGGAACAACAGGCGGCACAACAGGTGGTGCAGCAGGTTCAACAGGCGGTAACGCACAGCAAGGTGGCGCAACAGGTAACGCAGGTGGTTCTACAGCAAATAAACCGGCTGGTGGCAACCAGGGTGGCGCTGCGGCTGACAACAGCCCTGTAGCAGCAGATCCTCTCGGTGCTTACCAGAAGGCAGCTAAGGAAATCAACCAAAAAGGTGTAGCAGGTTATAACAAAATCGGTTGGCAGACACCTCTTAAGATTGAAGGTCTTGGTATGCTCGACAGCATTATCGTTCCAATCTTAGAGAAGTTTATGACAACAAAAGATGAAGCTGAAGTTAAGGTTAACGAAAAAGGTTCAGAAGATGCTATGAATCGTATGCCTCCAAGTGACTGCTCAAAAGGTGCTGTTAAGAGTGCTACAGCTGAAAAGCAAGCAGACGGTACTTACAAGGTTGTTATCATTATGAACGAACAGGTTAACCCTTCATATCAGGATGCAGACGGTCTTGTAAAAATGTCAAAGGAATTCCTTGATATGAAAGACGTTTTAAAGGAAGCTGCAAATATTCCTGTTATTAAGAGTCTTGACGGTGAAATCAGGTATGTTGATTACACAATTACAGCTATTATGACAGCAGATGGCAAGTTTGTGAGCATTACACATAAAGGTATCGGCTATATAAAGGCTGTTCTTAATGGTTCAATTAATGCTTCAGGTGAGCTTGAGTTCAATGCTGAATATACAGATTTCAAATATTAATTTGTAATTTAATTACATAAGGCCGATTCGTGCAAACGAGTCGGTCTTTTTTGTGTTTTATGCCTATAAAAATACTATTGACATTTTTAGTAAATTGCGGTAATCTTATATTATTGAGAAATATGCTTTCGTAAAAGGAATTTTCGTATTTACGATTGACGAAATGAAAGGGGTATAATACCAATGAAAAGTTCAGATTTAAAAGTAGTTGCTATTATTCTCAGTATTGCTTTATTCTTCACAATCATTACAAGTAATGCTGTTTCAATAGCTTCAGTAGTAATTCTTGCAAAAGGTGGCATACCGGCTGCTTCCGCAGACGGAACAGTTGCAGGCGGTACACAAGGTGGCACTCAGAGTGGCACAACAGATGGTACAATGGGTGGTACTACAGGTGGCACAACAGGTGGCACAATTGGCGGTACAACAGGTGGTACAACAGGTGGTACAACAACTGGTACTACAGGTGGTACA
>JAFVWD010000118.1 GCA_017501865.1 Clostridia bacterium
CCTATGGTGCACTGGCCTGAAGTTATTATGTCTTATGACAGCTTCGATAAGGTTCTTTTTTCTGCTGACGGCTTTGGCAAATTCGGTGCATTGGATGTCGATGAGGATTGGGCTTGTGAAGCAAGAAGATATTACTTCGGTATTGTTGGTAAATACGGTGCGCAGGTTCAGGCTGTCCTGAAAAAATTATCGGGCGCGGAATTAAATGCTATTTGCGCTTTGCACGGTCCTGTACTTACTGAAAATTTAAATTATTACTTAGAGCTTTATAATAAATGGTCAAGCTACACACCTGAAGAGGAAGGTATTTTAATTGCGTATACCTCTGTTTACGGAAACACAAGAAAGGTTGTTTCTGAGCTTGAAAAAGTATTGAAGGAAAAAGGAGCTAAAAAAGTAGTTGTTACAGATTTAGCTCGTAGCGATATGGCTGAAAATGTTGAAGATGCATTCCGTTACAGCAAAATCGTGCTTGCTACAACTACTTATAATGGTGAGGTTTTCCCGTTTATGAGAGAGTTTATTTATGAATTAGCAGAACGAAATTTCAGTAATCGTAAGGTTGCTTTTATTGAGAATGGCAGTTGGATGCCAATGGCTAAAAAAGTTATGCTTAAAATGCTTGAGAACTGTAAAAATCTCGAGTACTGCTCAAACAGTGTTAAGATTATGTCTTCAATGAGTGATGAAAATATTGCAGAGATTAATGAATTAGCCGATGAATTAATTTAACGCAGGTGAATTAATATGAAATTAGTACTACTGACGGCACTTGGTGTAGGTGGAGCGACTGTAATTGGTGCTTTAATTGGTTTTATTTTCAGAAAAATATCACATAAATTTTCTGACATTGTACTGTCATTTGCTGCCGGTGTTATGCTCGCTGCAGCTGTTTTAGGGCTTATTATTCCTTCATTGGAATTTGGTGGAAGATACAGTATTATTGTTACTGTTGCAGGCATCTTTGTCGGAGCTTTTGCTCTTAACCTTATCGATAAATTAGTACCCCACTTGCATAAAATGGTAGGTGTGGAGCAGGAAGAACATAAAAATGCGGATATAAATAAAGTATTGTTGTTTGTGACCGCAATTGCAATCCATAATTTACCTGAAGGCATTGCCGCAGGTGTTGGTTTTGGTTCAGGCGATTCTTCAAGAGCTCTTATAATTGCAGGGGGTATAGCTTTGCAAAATATACCGGAAGGTATGGTTATAATTGCACCAATGCTTTCAGCAGGTGTTTCACCTAAAAAAACATTTATTTGTGCTATGTTAACCGGCGTTGTAGAGGTTCTGGGGACAATGGTGGGCTATTTTGCAGTTAGCGTTGCTTCTTTCATTTTGCCTTTTGCTTTAGCTTTTGCAGGAGGCACCATGCTTTATGTAATAAGTGATGAAATGATACCTGAAACTCATGCGCATGGTAGTGAACGAGGGGCAACCTATGCATTGTTGACAGGCTTTTGTATAATGCTTATTACAGATGTTTTGTTGGGTTAAATATTAAATTTTAGTGTTTATTGTTTATTTGAGGGATTGATATGAAAAAGTTTTTTGCTATCGTTTTAGTTGTTCTTTTAACTTTAACTTTTGTAGGTTGTGGTAAAAAGTCGGATTTACCTACAACAACGCAGGTGCAGAATTTTTATTCTGATCAAACATCCGGTGGTGTTCCATACAGCGAATACAATGAAACTGCCTATAATGGAGAAAGCTACGTAGAAAACTCTACAGTGAATTTTTCTGAGCAGAGCAGTACTGCAGTTAGTGTAACAATTGCTGAAAGCAACAATGCGAGTAATGCTGTTACAGAAGTCAATAAGCCTCAGGGCGGTAGTTCTGAAAACAATAAACCTCAAAAAGATAATCCGACTCAGAATAACAGTATACAAAATAGCGATGCACACAATGATGTGGTGCAAGAAAACACTACAGCAGCACATTCTTCCGGTTTCACGCCTGTTATTGAAAATTTGAACGGAGTTCAAAAAGCTACATATCAGACGAGCGAGCGTACTTATTTGGTTTATTATCCGTCAGAGCTACTTAATAAAAATGTTCAGTATCCGTTGCTTTCCTGGGCAAACGGTACGGCATGCCCACCGTCATTTTATGATGCTTTGCTTCAGGAGTTAGCAAGGAGTGGATTTGTTGTTGTAGCAAGTAACGAAACAATGGCTGCTGACGGAACAGCACAAATTGCAGCAATTGACTTCGTTCTGGATGAAAATATAAATAATGGCAGTATATTATATAAAAAAATAGATTCAACAAAAATTGGTGTTTTAGGTCATTCTCAGGGTGGCAGAAGCTCTGTTAATGCAGGAGCAGCCGATTCACGTGTTGTATGCGTGCTTTCTATTGCTGGCAGTAATTATGTTGAAGAAGCACAAAAGCTTTCAAAGCCTGTTTTGTTTTTAGCGGGTTCAAAAGATATGGTTGTTGACCCTCAACAATGGATTGTAACTGCATATAATGCTGTTACAGGCCCTGCCGCTTATGCATCATTGAATGGCGCTATACATACAACATGCTGTTCAAATCCGGGGGCTTATGTAAATTATGCTACCACTTGGTTTAATGCATGGTTTTTTAATAACGGTAATTTAAAGGCAGTGTTTGCAAATGGTGGTGACTTGTCTCAGAATCCAAATTGGTCTGATTTTATGTGTAAAGGCATTTAACTGTTATAATCGTCAGAATATTATATAAATAAAGAAATTGAGTAGGTTATTTATGGTTTATTATTCTCTTGTTGTAATTGCAACTGTTATGTTTTCAGTTCAATTCTTATTTAATCAGAAGTTTCAGCAGGGCTACGGGAGCGATACAAAAGCTACTTTTGTCTTTACATTTTACAAAAGTGCTGTTGCAACGATTTTAATGCTCTTTATAAGTGGCTTTAAAATTGAAGTTACACCGTTCAGTTTTGCTCTTGCTTTTGTTAGTGCTGCATCCGGTATTTTAATGCTTTATTTCAGTCTAAAGGCTTTTTCGGTTGCAAATCTTTCTGTTTATTCTGTTTTTTCAATGCTCGGTGGTATGATTTTACCTTTTTTGCTGGGTGTTTGCTTTTATAATGAGAAACTGACAGTTTTAAAGGTTGTTTGTTGTGTTTTAATTGTAGTTGCAGTTCTTTTGAATATACAGAAGGGTGAGAACGGGAAAAAAGCAATCGCTTATTATCTTGCTGTGTTTATTCTTAATGGCATGAACGGCGTGATTTCAAAAATTCATCAGTCATCAGGGCTTCCTATTACAGACAGTACAGGCTTCACACTTCTCATTAACTTGATTTCAGTTGTGATTTGTGCGGCTTATCTTTTAATTAAATATAAGAAAATCCCTGTTGTTAAAGGAAAAAATCTTTTATATTCTTCAGGATACGGCGCTCTGAATGGTATTGGTAATTTGCTTTTGCTCATAGCCCTTTCGAATTTGCCTGCCTCTGTTCAATATCCGTTGGTAACAGGAGGGGTAATGGTGTTCTCAACAGTTATAAGTGTTCTGCAAAAAGAAAAGCTTACAAAAAAAGATTACATATCGACAGCAGTTTCGTTTATTGCTTCAGTTTTAATAGTGTTTTAAAAAAACGGAATGTATTTTTAAGAATACATTCCGATTTTTTTAATCTTCTAAAATTTTATAAAGTAATTTATAAAGTGTAGCTGCTTCTTCTTGAGTTAGTTTTACACAACTACTGATTTTTGCAGGGACTAAAACAGCTTTTCCTTCAAGTTTTTTTCCGTTTTCTGTAATTTCTACTATCAGAATTCTTTCATTTTTTTAAACGATATCGTTTTAAATAACCTTTTGCTTCAAGGCTTTTTAAAACCGGTGTTAAAGTACCTGAGTTTAAAAACAACCTCTTTCCGAGTTCTTTTACACTTATGCTTTTTTCTTCCCAGATTACAATATTTTGAGTTGCTCATAAGAACCTCCGGAAATCTGATAAACTTATTTCTTCGTTTTTGATGTTTTGTACTTTGATTTTATAAATGCTCATTTTCATTACCTGACTTTCTTGATTTTTTATTTCAATTGAGCTCAATCGATTGAGTTCAATTAAATAACACCAAATCAATTTTTGTTTGTCAAGCTATAATTTTAAAGGTTTATAAAATGCATAGGTTAGCAAAACACACTATATATTTAAAGTAAGTGAACAAAATATTGTTTATATTTTTGATTGACTTATATCTGTAACTGTGTTATAGTATTCTCAACCGATAGAGGTGCATTTTATCATCAGTAGCATTTGTATATTTGTTTACCAAAAACAGCAAGTGTAAAAGGGGTAGGTGCCGAAGACAGTTCGTGGTGAAAACTGGTCTGGCGGTATGGAATAATATCTGTATCGTTGTCGCAGGAATGCGGAGAGCTATCTTACAATTTTATTGCTTTTTTGCGTGTAAAGTGTAGGTAGTTGCTTTTCGGGCAGCTATTTTTTATTTGGGTTTATTACCCTGAAGGAGAAAGTATTATGAGTAACACAATTTTTACCGGTGTAGCAACTGCTTTGGTTACACCAATGACAAAAGACGGAATTGATTATGAAAATTTCGGCAAGATTATTGACTGGCAAATCGAAGAGGGTGTTAATGCTTTAGTTATTGCAGGTACAACAGGCGAAGGTTCAACACTTTCTGATGAGGAGCATAAGGATGCATTGTCTTTTGCTGTAAAAAGAGTAAACAAAAGAGTTCCTGTTATTGCAGGTACAGGTTCTAACGATACTGCATATGCAATTACACTTACACAGCATGCTTGTGAAGTTGGTTGTGATGCTATGCTTCTGGTTACACCTTATTATAATAAGGCAACTCAACGTGGTTTGATTGAGTCATTTACTGCAATAGCAGATGCTTCAACAAAGCCGTGTATACTTTACAATGTTCCGTCAAGAACAGGCTGTAATCTTTTACCGCAATCAGTTGCAGTTTTAGCAAAGCACCCTAATATTGTTGCTATAAAAGAAGCGAGCGGAAACTTCTCTCAGATTGCAGAGCTTATTTCTCTTACAAATGGTGAAATAGACGTTTATTCAGGTAACGATGATCAAATAGTACCGCTTCTTTCTTTGGGAGGTAAGGGTGTTATTTCAGTCCTTTCAAATGTTTTGCCAAAGAAAACAGTTGAAATGTGCGATAAATTTTTTGCAGGAGATGTTGCAGGTAGTGCAAAAATTCAGCTTGAGCTTATTCCGCTTATAAATGCGCTCTTCTGTGAAGTTAATCCGATTCCTGTAAAAGCAGCAACCTCTGCATTAGGCTTCGGTGAGAATTATTTAAGATTACCTCTTACTTCTATGGAAAAAGAAAATGAAGAAAAATTATTGACTCTTATGAGAGAGCAAGGGCTTAGTGTATGAGTAATTTAGTTTGCGATAACCTTAAGATAAAAAATAACGAGCTTTTCTTTTCCGGCAGAAGCACAAAAGAGTTGGCTGCGAAGTATAAAACTCCGCTTTACGTTATGGATGAAGCAACAATCAGAAAGAATTGTTCTACATATGTAAACGCATTGAACAAATATTTTGGTAACGGCGCTAAAGCTCTGTTTGCAAGTAAGGCTTGTTCCTTTAAGAGAATGTATGAAATTATTGCTTCGGAAAATATGGGTGCAGATGTTGTTTCTGTAGGTGAATTATATACGGCTCTTAAAGCAGGAATGAATCCTGATGAACTTTATTTTCATTCAAATAGTAAAACTGATGATGATGTTGAGTATGCAATCTCAAAAAGCATTGGTTATTTCGTTATAGATAACATTGAAGAGCTTGATGCTATAAATTTCTATGCAGGTAAAAGAGGTATAAAGCAAAAAGTTCTTATAAGAATTACTCCCGGCATTGATACTCACACTTATGAGGCAGTTAATACAGGTAAGGTCGATTCTAAATTTGGCTTTCCGATAGAAACAGGTGCCGGTGAATTTATAACAGGTGAGACACTTAA
>JAFVWD010000119.1 GCA_017501865.1 Clostridia bacterium
AGGTGTTACCGCATAATAACCACGAAGAAGCTCGAGCAATTTCTTTCTTGCTTGAAGATTACCCATTAAGCAGAATATCAGACCTTTACGCACTGAATTATCATCTGAAATATCAATGTATGGAGGCAATGTGTTTTGCGAGAGTGCCTGATTTATATCGTTTGCCAATGTTCTTGGTGCAAATCCAAAATCTGAAATAAACATATTAAGATGTCTTTCAAATAAAGGATGCCCTTCATAACGCTTTTGTATTGTTGCACAGTAATCACGGAGCAAAGCAAGGTTATCATCAGAAACCTCACCGTGCGATAATCTTTCAAGAAGTTGATCTAAACGAAGGGGTTTAGGATTAGTTCCATCTCCGCCATTACCGGGACGAGGAATTGTGTGGTCATGCTCGGTAACACCAACAGCATCAACAATATAGAAACAGTTTTTATTGTCAGCATTAGGTGTAACTTCTCTTAGTTTGTCCTCATTAAGTGTTCGGCAACCTCTGCCTTTCATCTGTGTGTATAAAACATCAGACTTTACATCGTTCATAAACAGAACAACTTCCAAAGGCTTAACATCAGTACCGGTAGCAACAAGCGTAACAGTAACTGCAATTCTGAAATCCCTTTCTGTTCTCAAATCACGGATAAGTGTATTTGAATCGCCTGCAGAATATGTAATTTTCTGAACAAAGTTATCAGGAACTTTGCCATCAGCAAATTTTTCTGCAAACACTTGCTTTGCTATCTCTACAATTTTTGTAGCATGATTGTCGTCTTTAGCAAAGATAAGAGTTTTAGGAATGTAGTGCCAATTTTCTTCTCTTTCAGGATAAAGGTCTGTATAAATTGAATCCATATATGATTTCAGAACAGATTCAATTTGGTTGGGGTTAATAACAGAACGGTCTAACTGATTTGGTGCATAATCAATACGATTCTGGGCTGTGTATGTATCCACAACTTCACCAGCACGGTTGATATCAGTTACTGTTTCACCCTGCTTAATAGTTCCACCGTGAACAGTTGCTTCTGTAATTATTCTATACACACGGGCAGGAACATTAACGCCATCAACAACAGAGTCATCATATGTGTATTTTGCTATTTCATTGTTATTGAAATAAGCATATGCTTCAGGAATGGGTGTTGCTGTCAACCCAAGAATCTTTGCGTCTTTGAAATAATCAAGAACAGCCTTCCATTTACCATAGATTGAACGATGACATTCATCAACAATGATAAACTGAAAATAGTCAGGCGGCAATTCAAGGTCAGAACCAAGCTCAACAGCTGGTTCATTTTTCACAACATCGTTTAACCCACGCTTTTCATCTTCTTTATCTTCGTCATCGTCCACAATATTTTGACCTGTAAGAACGGCAAACAGTTTCTGAATTGTCGATATAATAATATCACCCTGAACATCTTCGGGCTTCTTCAATCTGTTTATCTGATACAGTTCATTCATTGGCTTTTGCTTTTCTGTACGGTCAAAAAGGCTGAATTCAGTTTCAGTCTGACGAGCAAGGTTGTTTCTGTCAACGAGGAAAAGAACACGCTTAGTAGGTGTATAATTCAATAGACGGTATGAAGCAAGACAAGCAAGATATGTCTTACCTGAACCTGTTGCAAGTATAGCAAGAGCTTTTTTCTTACCTGCTTTCAGAGAAGCTTCAAGTTTTACCTCTGCATCATACTGACAGTCACGAAGTCCTTTTTTCTCTATTCTTGGTAATGCTCCGTATTCAGATTTTTTACCAAGCATCTGAAGCATTTTCTTTGGAGAGTGCATTTCTGTAAGCTCAATATACTCACTGTCTGCATCAAGCATATTCTTAAAATATATCTTATTTCCGTTTGCAAGGTATACAAAAGGAATCTGATTAGGATACCACAAACCTACACCTTGAGGATTCTGTGAGTACCATTCAGCTTGCTGTGCAACTGCATTACCAAGTGAATTATCTTCTGCCTTTGCCTCAACAACAGCAATAGCTTTGTCATCAACAAAAAGAAGGTAGTCACTTTCCTTATTGCCCTGCATTAAAGCCTCTTTAACTGCAGAAGCATTGAACGGAATATATTCATCACGAGCAACAACATCCCATCCTGCCGCAGTCAATTGCTTATCTATTTTAACTCTTGCTTTTTCTTCAGGTAACATAACGTTAACCTCCTGTAAGCGTTTTAGTGTTTGTTGCTTCCGCATAATAAAAATTATCGGAAGTTGTTAAGTAAAAATTTATTCCTCAGTATTATAAAAATCATCTAACACATAGGTCTGCACCGGTGTTATATAAAGTTCATAACGTTTAACAAGTCTTACGAGTTCGTTACCATCAATCAATGTTATAGGTGAACCTTCTCTTGCAGCAGTTCTTGCCGAATTTGTGAATCTACCATTAGTAATAAACACACCATAGTCAGCCTGATATTTATTCATTGCACCCAAGAACTGATTAATTTCTGGTTCAGTTACAGCTGAATAATTGTATCTTTTACATTGAATAACAACTCTTGTTGTTCTGAAATCATTAGCATCAATGTGATATCCATAACCATCAATACCACCATCATTACTAATCTGAACACCTTTTTCTGTAAATTCAACGCCCATACGATTGAGCAATGCTCTTGAGAATGCCTCAAACTTTTTAGGTGACATTTTTGCTATAGCTGAAAGTAAAGTTTCTTTAAACTCATCTTTTATTTTTTCTTCAGCATGGGTTTCTTCTTCGCTATCATTAACATCAACAGTTTTATTTTTCTTATTATTTTTACTTAATTCTTCCCAGAACACTTTCGAGGTTTCAATAACATCTTTTTGCACGTCGAGTGAATCAACATCAAGATACAAACCCTTTTCAGTAAGTGTAACTGGTGATGAATCTGTATAAGTCAACAAATCACAAAAAGATAAATTCTTTATTGCAAAGTTGAATTTAAAATTGAATTCTTTATATGTATTACCTGTTTTTTTCGATACCTTTTCTATTTCAGCATACTCAGCTATCTGGTCATCTAAATCTGCAATTCGTTCTTTAATCTCTGAACGCTCTAACTGACCGCCAGCTTCTTGTAACACTTTCAATATTGGTTTTATTAAATATGCAATTTTACCTTCTGATGATAATTCTTTTAAAATCATAATAAAGAACCTTTCCTTTACGTAAATACAATTATTCAAACTACATTATAATACAATTTTCTCCTTTTTTCAACCAAAACCAATACTATGAAACGGACTTTGCGGGGGTGTAAAATTGAAAAATAAATTACCCTCCACTTCTATATGTCTAAAAACGCAAAAGACTACAAAAATTTCTATTTTTCTGCATTTTTTTACTTTCGTGCAAATTTTTACTGATATATTACACGAAGGGGTTCAGGGGGCACAAAAATTTCGGTTATTTATAAAATAAATACCGCAATTTCTATTTACAGATTTTTTTAATTATGTTATTATTTATGCGTACGCAAAACTTCTGAGGTGGTATTATGATTAAATTTGGTACAGGCGGCTGGCGCGCTATTATAGGTGACGATTTCACTCGTGAAAATGTACAGCTCGTTGCTGCAGGCATTGTGAAATATGCCAAAGAACAAAATAAAACGGACAAGCCTGTTATTATAGGCTATGACAGACGTTTTTTGTCTGAAAGTGCTGCAAAATGGATTGCCGAGGCTCTTGTGGCAGGCGGAATTGACGTATGGTTTCTGAACCGTTCAGCTCCGACTCCGTTAATAATGCACACTGTTAAGGACAGTGAGCTTTACTTTGGTGTTGAGGTTACCGCAAGTCACAACCCTGCGAGGTACAACGGCATAAAGGTAATTGTTGACGAAGGCAGAGATGCAAGTCAGGAGGTTACCGGAAGAATTGAGCAGCTTATTGCTGAAACTCAGAACGTTGAAACTATTGATTTTGATACTGCTGTTGCAGAAGGTAAAATTCTTTACCTCAGAAATCCATTCAACAAATTCCTTGACGATATTTTAGATTTGCTTGATACCGATGCCTTAAGAGATCGCGGTCTTCGTGTTCTTTTTGACACTATGCACGGTTCGGGCGCATATCCGTTACAGGTTATTTTCCACACTACCCGTTGCACGGTTGACACAATCAACCTTAACAAGGATGCTTATTTCGGAGGAATTATGCCTGCTCCTACCGAGCAGACTCTTTCACCTCTCAGCGATATGGTTGTTAAGGGCAATTATGACTTAGGTATTGCAATGGACGGCGACGGCGACCGCCTTGGTATAATTGACAAAGACGGTACATATATAAATGCTAACCAGATTCTTTGTATGCTTTACTACTACCTTGTTAAATACAAGGGCTGGAAGGGCGGAGTTGTCAGAAACCTTGCCACTACCCATATGCTCGACAAAATTGCCGAAAGCTTCGGTGAAAAGTGCTACGAGGTACCCGTTGGCTTTAAGTACATTTCGTCAAAGCTTGACGAGGTTGACGCTGTACTTGGCGGTGAAAGCTCAGGCGGTCTTACAGTGCGCGGTCACATCCACGGCAAGGACTCGGTTTATGCCGCATCACTTTTTGCCGAGATGGTCAGCGTAACAGGTCAGTCCCCCTCTCAGATGCTTGCACAGCTTAATAAGGAGTTCGGTGATTTCGTAATGGTTGAGGACGATATGCGCTTCGACCCCGAAATGAAAAATGCCGTTGAAAAAACTCTTCTTGAAGATAAGCGTTTACCTGAATTTGCCGACGAAATCGTTAAGGTAAGCTACAAGGACGGCTGCAAGGTTTACTTTGAGGATGGCTTTGTTATCTGCCGTTTCTCAGGCACGGAGCCTCTTCTGAGAATCTTCGCAGAAAGCACAAGCAAGGTCCGCGCAAAGGACTACATCAACACAATTAAAAAATTCTTGTTTGCATAAAAGCTTTGACCCTTGAAGTTCCGCTTCAGGGGTCATTTAATTGACATTATTTTTTCTGTGCTTTATACTATATTTATATAAGATACAACAAAAGTGAGGTGTTGTTATGTCAGTTTTACTCCAGCAAAAGTGCCCCAACTGTGGCGGTGCCATAAACTACAGTGCCGAAACACGTAATATGACCTGCCCTGCCTGCGGTGCGGAATTCGACGTTGAGGCTCTGCAGAGGGTGGCAGAGGAAAGAGAGCAGGATATAGAGCACGTCCTTGAATGGAAATCAGACGGTGCCCCCTGGCGGGAAGAAGAAACGGAGAATCTTGCGGTATATATGTGCTCATCCTGTGGCGGTAAGATTATTACCGACGTAACAACAGGTGCCACAAGCTGTCCCTATTGCGAAAACTCCGTTGTTGTAAAAAGTCACTTTTCAGGTGATTTCAAGCCCGATAAAATTATCCCCTTTAAGGTTTCAAGGGCTGAAGCTATTGCGGCTTTGCGCCGTCACGTTAATTCAAATAAATACATCCCTGCACTTTTCAGGGATGAAAACCGCATCAACGAAATCAAGGGTGTTTATGTGCCACATTGGTTATTTTCAGGTGACGGTACCGCAAGTGCACACTTTTCCGCACGAAATATCCGCACGTGGCGTATGGGTGACTATGACTATTCG
>JAFVWD010000120.1 GCA_017501865.1 Clostridia bacterium
GCTGAAGAAATTTATTACTGAAAATTATTACACCTGTACGGTTGAAATTCTTAAAGGCCTCGGGGAGATGTATGTAACAGACGAAAGATTCAGAAGCAATATAAATCAGAACGGTAGCGGCACAGCCGAATTTGTGTCGGAGGCTATACGGAACTTCAACTGATTTTTTTCACCTCGAGGAGTACCTCCGTTTTTTATTGTAATCTGTCGGGAATTATGGTACAATTGCCTCAACATATTTAAAGGAGTGTTTACTTATGAAACAATGTGCATTTTGTGGTAAAGATAATGCAGACGACTCAAGCTTCTGCATTTCGTGCGGTAAGGAGCTTGGTGCTACAGCAAGTCAGGCTCAGGCTGTCAATCCTGTTCCTGTTCAGCCGAATGTTAATAGCAATGTTCCTCCGAAAAAGAATAGTGGCTTTATTTCTGATGATGAGTATGTAGTTGCATCGCTTTTAAACAGTAAGGCTCTCAACATCCTTTCAGGTGAGGGCGTAAAAAGTGAGGATGCAGTTCTCACTAACAAAAGGTTGTACTATACAAGTAAAAAAGGTATTTTAAATATAAATGCTCAGGAAGAAAAAGTTAATGTTAAAGATATTACAGGCACCAAAATTGCAAATAACAATCCGCTCGGTTTACTTGTGATATCTGCTCTTGCGCTTATAATTGGTTTAATAATGGCAATTACTAACAATGAGATTGAAATGTTCTTTTTCATTTTTTTACCTGTAACTTTAGTTTTGCTTTTTGTATATTTGTTCTTGAAAAAATCTAAACTCAGAATTGAATATGCAGGTGGTTCAATTTCTTTCTCAGTAAAGAAATACAAAAAAGAAAATATTCAGTTCTTTCAGAAAAGCATTTATCTCGTAAAAGACGGTATTGATGCAAATAGTAGATGAGTATATCAATTTTTACCGAAAAGCTTTTAAAACTATAGTTCGGATTAAGTGAATAGGGGGAGAAGAAAGTAATGATATTATCTGATAAAACCTTGATGAAAATGATTGAAAACAAGGAGCTCATAGTAGAGCCTATAGAAAAAGAGCAAATACAACCGGCAAGTGTTGATATCCGTTTAGGAAATACATTCAGTATTGTAGAAGATACTTCGACAGGTATTATAAATCTGGAAAATGAAATTAAATATAAAACTATAACGACTGACTCATACATACTTTTACCTAATCAGTTTGTTCTCGCGACGACTATGGAATATTTCGATTTGCCTGATGATTTGACCGCTTTTGTTGAAGGTAGAAGCTCCTTAGGAAGAATGGGCTTGTTTATTCAAAATGCAGGCTGGGTTGACCCGGGCTTCAAGGGTGAAATTACACTTGAACTTTATAACGCGAACAGATGCGCAATTGAGCTTAAAGCCGGCAGACGTGTAGGACAGCTTGTGTTTGCAAAGATGGACGATACCGCGCTTAATCCGTATAACGGTAAATACCAGGGACAAAAAGGCGCTACAGGCTCACGTGTGTTTATGGATAAAGATGCAAAATAATGTAATACATTAAAAGGTGGCTGTAAAACATTTTTTACAGCCACTTCATTTTTATATTTCATTATAATGATTGTAGCTTGTCGAAACGCAGTTGCGTTTCGTGAAAGCCGATTTTATCTGTTTAACCACCTAAAAGTACACAAAAACGTACACTTTCACACAATTATTTTGAGTTGTGATATTGTAAAACACCAAATTTTGATATATGATTTATCTATAAAGTAAAAATGGGGGTGTGGAATGTGAGCACAAGAATTGAAAATTTAATAGATAAAACCTTAAAAGAAATATGGAAAAATGAAATTAAATCGGATTATGACGATGGTTGGTTACTTAAACAAGATACATTAAAAAATTCTTTGTATCATCATCTGAGAACAAGATTAGGTAAAGTTTTTGATGAAAATAATATTCGTATCTTTACAGAGTTTACTGATGATGCATTTGATGGTAAAAACTTCAGACCAGATATTGTAATTACTGAAATGGATTTTAATAGAAAAAGCGAGTACTTTGGTCATGATGTTAAACGGTGTTTGGCTGTTATAGAATTAAAATATAAAAATAATTCTACACCTGCTAAGGTCATATATGGTGATTATGATAAATTGCATAAATATGTGGATAAGTTGAAGTTAAAGTGTAAATTGTATATGGCAACTATTTGGGAGCATGAAGATGATGCAACATCTTGGGAACCGGAAGATTCAGACGGGGCAAAAAATGTATTAACAGAATTAAACGCATCGCATGAAAATGGTCAAATGAGGTTTTATGTGTATGAACATAAAGAGAAGGAGAATAATTATGACAAAATATGAACCATTGACTACATATTTAAATTTACATAAAAAAGAAAGAATAAAGTTAACCTACAGTGAAATTGAAGAAATTCTTGGTTTTGAATTGCCTGTGTCAGCGAGAAAGGATAAAAGATGGTGGAACAATAATGATTGTTCGCATTCACAGTCAAAATCTTGGGGCGAAGCTGGATATAAAACAACAGATGTAATTTTAGGTGAGAGTGTCGTTTTTGTGAAAGAATAATATAGTTCTTAATATGTTTTTATGTGAATAGGAATGATACCGAAAATAAAGTCTTTATAATAAGAAAGTAAATAGGGTGTGGGAATATGAATTGTCCTGTATGTGATGAAACACTTAACGCACAAGTTACTGTCTGTTCAAATTGTGGTTTTGATGAATTGCACAAAGAATTCGCTAATGAAAATGAGCGAGACAGATGGTTAAAAGAAACTGTTGAGCCTTGTAAAAAAGTATTTGAAAAATGTGCAAGGTCTTTTGCTGGTATGCAAGAAATAGCAACTTTAACGAGCAATCTGTTTATGGATTATATTGAAGCTAATTTGTGCTTGATTGTGGCAAATAAAAAAGTTTATTGGCAAATTGAAGATGGTTTACACAGTTTAATAGATTCTTACCACTCTAAATTAGAAAATGGTGTTGAA
>JAFVWD010000121.1 GCA_017501865.1 Clostridia bacterium
ATATCTTTAGTGCTGTTTATAGCACCCAAAAACGCATCAAGAGTCTTTCTTGCTTCAATGAAGCTCACCTTTTTAAATGGTCAGCCTGCAGTTGCGCAAGATTTTTCCGAGTATGACACAAGCTTCGCTGACGGAGAATCAACAGAAGTGAACTTTGTTGATTTCACGATGGAGCTCCCTGCAGAATTCAAATTAAAGGCTAAAACCGAGCACTCTGAAACATATGTAAGCCAAAACAAAAAAATTATAATAAGCACCTCTCCCGATAAAGAGAGTGAAAGTATTCAATATGACATTATTTCCTATCTGAGAAAAATTTCACCGGCTACTAATCAGGAAAAGCTTATACTTTCAGAAGAAGCTGTTGAGGCTCACTTTGGTTTTATACCGTCTTCAAAAACGGATTATGAAAGGTTTTACAGAGCTCTTGAAAAAAACAAAAAATTCCCGTTAACAAAAGAGCTTGCTACAGGAATTTTTTACTGTTATGCACAGTATAGCGATGTCTTCTCTGAAAAGCATTTTGATTCTGACACGCGTTTATTATATGACAAAAATAATATTGACGGTATTTTGGTAAAATCAAATGAGGCTGAATCTGTTACAACCTTCAACTTTGATTTTGAAATTGTGAATCCGCCGTCATACCCTTATACTGTCACCATATATTACAACAACGCAAAGCCTGATATGAAAGAAGTATATAAAATCATTAATTCCATTAACAACACTTAATGGCTGCAAACCGTATAAAATAATAGAGCTCAAGGGGTTCTTACAGGACTGATACCTGTAAGAACCCCTTTTAACTGACGAAAAGTGTAATTCTTTAATAATTCCAAGCCTTATATGTAAGCGAAGCCGACATCACCTCATGCCTCACTTATTTTTATATTTTCTGATTTTATTTCCGTATTATTTAAAACCGCATCGGTTATTTGCAAAATTGTCTCTTCTGTAAGGTTACCCTTTTCTACTACAATCTCAGCATTTTTTTCATTTATCATAACAACACATTCACATTTAAGCTTTGCAGAAATAAGCGCTTCTACATCTGCCTCAAGCTTTATAGTTTCACTCAAAGCCTCAATAGAATCAGATATTTCTTCTGCTGACTCGCTTTCTGCTTCTGCAGATTTCAGCAAGGTTTTCATATTTTCAAGGGCTTCATCGTGAGCCTTTGTTCTTTTAAGCTTTATTTCTGTAAAATAATCTGTTACAGGAGCAGTTGTTGCCGCTGCTTCCTTTACCTTTTCTGTCGTTTTATCAGAATTCACATACTTTGCTTCACCTAAATTCTGAACGTATTCATTGGTCGATGCTTCCTGAGATATTTTATCTTCGGAATTTGTAAAATACCAGTTCACAAAAACTGCCGAACCCAATGCAACCACCAACGTTGCCATAATTAATTGTCTTCTTTTAATAAGCATATTCATAGTTATTTCATCCCTTCAGATTTCATCTTTTCTACTGATATATTTGCACTGTTTATATTAAAAACCGCCGAAACAGTTTCTAAAATGGCTATTTTTGTTTCGGTTTTGTTACCGCCTTCAGCAACAACCGCAACCCCTTTGACAACAGGCTCATAAACCTTTATTATTACCCCTTGCTCGTCATTTGTTTTGCTTTTCACCGTAATGTAGCTTTCCTGTTCTTCTTTACTGAAATCATCACTTTTTTTCTCAGTTTTCACCGCACTGTCTTTCAGATATACATTTTCATAGCAGCTCTCAAGAGTGAGCATAACGCTCACCTCACCTGCCCCGTCAATGTTTTCGAGGAGTGCCTCAAGCTTTTCTTCCTGAGTTTTTATGTATTCGCCTGACGATACTCCTGTACCGACTGTGAAATCTTCATTTTTTTCCTCTGCACCTGAAAATTCAGAAAAAATCAGTAAAACAATTGCAAAAAATGAGCATACAAGTAAAACCGCGTTTTTTCGTGATAAATTCAGTTTTTTAAATATTTCTTTAACACTACTCATCTTTCTTTACTCCGATTTGTAATACATCGCCATATTCTGTCTTCAGCCTTTCCCTTAGTCCGGGTATTTTTCCTTCATAAGCTTTGTCTACAGATATTTCAATTTTTTCAAGATTAATTATTTTTTCTGCTTCATCTGTTTCTATTGTTATATATATTTCATATTCATCAACAGACTCATTTATGAGTATTTTTTCTAATTCTTTATATATTTCTTTTTCCATTATGCTTGCCGTATAATTAATTCCTGTGTCCTCGTTAATACTTTCCTCTTGAAACTCAGCAGAATTCAGAACACCCTCAAAATCAAAGCTTGCTAACGGAATTATAATAACCGAAATAAGCACAACCGACGAAATAATTCTCATACTCTCGCGTGTACGTCTTGGTGAAATAAACTCAAAAATACTCCC
>JAFVWD010000122.1 GCA_017501865.1 Clostridia bacterium
AGCTTTATAAAGAGATTACCCGACGGATACAACACTATTCTGGGTGAAAGTGGAGGTTCGCTATCGGAAGGTCAGAAGCAGTTGCTATGCATTACGAGGGTTATGGTTATGAACCCGCCAATGTTAATTTTAGATGAGGCTACATCTTCAATTGATACACGAACCGAATTGAAGATTAACAAAGCTTTTGATTTGTTAATGCAGGGAAAAACATCTTTTGTTGTTGCTCACAGGCTGTCTACAATAAAGGATGCCGATAAAATACTTGTAATGAATGATGGAAAGGTTGTAGAAATCGGAAATCATTCTGAATTACTTGAGAAAAAAGGCTTTTACTTTGATCTGTATAATAGTCAGTTTGAGACTTGAAAATTAAATTTTAAGGAGTATTAAAATGAAGAGTTTGTTTAAAATTTTCTGTTCAATAATGAGTTCTGTCTTTTTATTTACATTAATGATGCCTGTTTCCTATGCTTCTGACTGGAATCGGAGCTGGAAAAAACATCTTGATGAAGGTAAAGGTGTTTCAGTAGCACCCGGTAATGATGACACGGAGGTTTATATAACCTGGTATGGCGGTAAAGATGGTGTTGCTCCTGTTGTTAAAGTCAGTACAAAAAAAGATATGTCGGATGCTAAAGCTTTTGAGGGGAGCATTCATTCTAATGAAAAGATTGAACGTGCTAACCACGTAACTGTAACAGGCCTTGAAAAAGGAAAAACATATTATTATGTTTGCTCCGATGGTACGACAGATACCAAGGTTGAGTCATTTAAGACGGTTGCTGAAAATTCTGCTTTTTCGGCTGTTTATGTCAGCGATATTCATATAAGTGGTGAAAGTTATGAAGATGCTTATCTTGAAGCGACTGCAAGAGAATTTGATAATGTTTTGAATGAGGCAACTTCTAAGGCAGATATTTCTCTTATTTTGTCCGGTGGTGACCAGGCAACAGAGGGTAGACCATGTGAATATTTCGCTATGGTTGCTCCTGATGAACTTAGAAAAATACCGACATCAATTGCTGTTGGTAATCATGATGTGAAAAGATATACATTCTCAGCTCTCGCTAATTACCCGAATTTGAAAACAGATAACAAGTCAGAATCTTTGATTTGCAGTGATTATTACTTTGTAAAGGGTAATGCTTTGTTTCTTGTAATTGACAGTACAAATTCTTCTGCTGCAGACCATTATGAGTTTGTCAGAGATGCAGTTGAAGCGAATCCTGATGTTATGTGGCGCGTAATGATGTTCCATCATGATCTTTACGGAGGTCACATTGAGTCAAGAGAGGCTGAAAATAAGCTTCTTAAGCTTCTTTTTACACCAATTATTGATGAATTTCAAATTGATATTTGTCTTATGGGACATAGTCATTGCTACAGTCAGAGTCACATTATATACAGCAGAGTAATAAGTGAAGAAATTACTAAAAATGCTAAGATTACAGACCCGAAGGGAACTGTTTATTTTTCATCAGGAACGCTTACTCCGGACGAAGCAGAAAAATCGGGTGAGCCTATAGTTTTTGATTCAGATTATAAAAGTGAATTTATTGCAACGGACTGTCTTGCACATGACGAATCAATATACAGTATTCTTGATTTTACAGAAAAAACACTTACTGTTAAATCTTACATAAAAGGTAATAAAGAAGCATTTAATTCTCTTGAGATAACTAAAACCTCTCAACAGGGCGGACATCCTGAAGAAAAGGCACCTATGTGGTTTAGTGTCGGAAAATATTTAGGTACGATTTATAACTGGATAAATAATATTTCAAGAAATGGTGAAATAAAAGAACGCGGATAATAAAAAAGCTTGTAGCATTATGCTACAAGCTTTTTTAATTCCCACAATGCCGGATGCGGTAATAAAAACCTGCTTCTTGGCAGGTGGGTGTTCTCTCCATAGTTTCACGCTCCCTTCGTCCGCAAAAGCGGGAGGTCTGCAATCCGCTACAGAAGTCCGAACTCCCTTTAAATTGACATAGGGTTAATATTATCCGCATTTATCGAACACCGCAGGAATTATTATTAATATTTTCTTAAAATAAGAAATTATTCTTCGTCTTCAAATTCGAAAATATCAGCAAGTCTTTCTTCGAAAAGCTTACCGATTTTATCAAAAAGCTTATCGTCTTCAATAGGTTCAAGATAAAGCTCGCCATCTTCTTCAGTTACAGCAAGAATAATAAGTTCTCCGTTACTGTCAAGGATTTCTTCTGCTTCATCATAAACAGGAAGCAAAGCAACAAATTTACCTTCATCAGTTTCAATTCTGTCAAGCTCTTCAAATGTATGCTCAACACCATCATCGTCTACGACAGAGACGATGTCAGGACCATATTCCTCATTAATATTATCAACTTTATCAAATTGCTCAGACATTAATATAATCACCTTAACCTTTCACTTGTAATTGTAAACTGTTTTTCATTTTTAGTCAACAGTAATTTATTCCGTTATTTCGGCACACCAGCAAAAGCTTTTTTCAGCGCCGGGTTCAAGAGCCATAATTCCACGTTTTTCACTTAAATCAGACTTTTTATCATGGTTGTCATTTATGCCCCACCATGGTTCAATGCACACATACGGCGCGTTTGGTTTAGCCCAAATGCCAAGAACAGGTGAGTCAAAAAGAAAACGTACAACGCGGTCGTGGTTTTCACTCTTTAATGAAATAACTTTATCAGTATAACCACTTAATATAAGTGCATCGTTATCAAAAGTGTTTTTTTCAATAGTTATTCTTTTTTCGTTTTTGAGTAATTCAACCTGGTTGTCAATAAGTAGAGAATCTTCATCTATTTGTTCATTCAATACTGTTTGTGGTGTATCAAACTCAAGATAATCACCGATTTCACAGTTGAAAGCGGGGTGAGCACCAAAAGAGTAGTACATAACGGAATCATTTTTGTTTACAACCTTGTGAGTTACTTGTAATGAGGTGTCCTCAAGCTTGAAGGTAACAAATAAATCAAAATGATAAGGATAGGATTTTAATGAAACCTCATCATCGCTTTGTAAAAAAGTTAAGCTGTTACTTGTTTTTTCTACAAGCTTGAATGGTTTCTTTCTGACGATACCGTGTTTTTCCATTGCATATTCAACGCCGTTAAGACGATATTTATCATCAAGAAGTCTGCCGATAACAGGGAAAAGGATAGGGGACTGGCCATACCAAATATCAGTATTACCGCACCATATATATTCTGTTCCGGTTTTTTTAGATTTTAAAGAAGTGAGTTCAGCACCCATCTCTTTAACTCCTAAAGAGAAAAATTCATTTTCTGCAGTATAAATCATTAGTTGCACCTCAGTTAATTAATTTTATAAAGTTTTACGGAAGTGTTGTTGTCATACTCGGGTACTTCAACACAAATATGTTCAGACAAAGATGTAGGGATGTTTTTTCCGACATAATCAGGTCTGAACGGGAGTTCACGATGACCTCTGTCACAAAGAATGGCAAGTTGAATGCTTGCAGGTCTTCCGAGCTTAAATAAAGCTTCAATAGCAGCTCTTACAGTTCTGCCTGTAAAAAGCACATCATCAACAAGCACAATGTTTTTACAGTTAATATCAAAATCAATTTTTGTTTTGTTGACTTCAGGTAAATCGTGTGCTTGAGTAAGGTCATCTCTGTATAGATTTATATCAAGCTCGCCAACATCAATTGAAACATTTTCAATATTTTTGATGTTATCTGCAATAATTTTAGCAATTGGAACACCACGACTTTTTATGCCGATAATTGCTAAATTCTCTGTACCGCGGTTTTTTTCAATGATTTCATGAGCTATTCTTGTTAAAGAACGCTTAACCGCAGATTCATCCATTAAAACAGCTTTAAGTTCCATAACTCCTCCGCATTTATTTATAACATATAAACACCTGAATCGAGTTCAACAATTTCTCGGTCGTTAGTTCTTATATATCTGTAAATCGGTTCTTCAAATTCTTTGTAGTCAGCAACCGTGAAGTTTTTTAAATCAATAGTTCTGATTTTGCAGGATTGATGATTACAGACATATAAGACATCATTATAATTTGTGATTGAAACAGGATTCATAAAAGCAGTTGAAGAATCTCCGCCGATTCTTAAAACAATTTTTTCAGTGACAGGTGAGTAACGAACAACACAGTTGTTGTCAGGGACAACACACCAAAGATATTTCTTTTCAGCCGCAACACCGCTTACAGGGCAATCTCTGTATTGTAAATCACCGGTCCAATAAAGAGTACCTTTTTCATCGAATAAGCCTAATTCGCCTGTTGTATAAGCTATAGCAACATGCTTGTTTGGTAATATAACAGCATCACAAGAAAGGTAATCGTTGAGCGACTCTGTGATTTTTTCGTAAGCATCACCGAATTTATTAAATAAATATGCACCCTTTGTACTTTGTGAAGGTCTTTCTAATTTCACATCGTAAGTAATAAATGAAATCTTAGTTTCACCACTTTTGAGGGTATCTTTTCTTGCTACAATAATGCCTTTTGAGAAGGGGATTATATCAGCAATATCAATATCCATCAATTTCTTCATTTTGTTTCCTCGTCTATATTGTCAATATTGTTAATCTGGTAACATAAAGTCATAAGAGAATCACCAAGGTGAACATTCTCGACAGCAATTCCCTTGTAATTTGTTGCAATATCATACTGAGTGAAATTCCAGAATCCTTTAATTCCTAAAGAAACAAGTTTTTTCGCAGTTGCGTCTGCATATTCGCTCGGAATGCAAAGTATAGCAACACTTGGACTTTCGTTCAGACAAAACTGTTCAAGCTCATCTGAAGACAAAACTGTCAGGTTACCTATCTGTTGACCGACAACTGCGGGATTGCTGTCAAAAATACCAATTAAATCAAATCCACGATCTTCAAATCTTAAATGAGTGGCAACGGCATGTCCAAGATTACCGGCACCAATAAGAACCGCTTTGAATTTACTGCTTAATCCGAGGATGTTTCCGATTTCATTGTAAAGCTGTTCTATATTATATCCGTAGCCTTGCTGACCGAATCCGCCGAAGCAGTTGAGGTCTTGTCTTATCTGAGAAGCGGTAAGCCCCATTCTCGTAGATAATTCTTTAGACGAGATTCTGATAACACCCATATTCTTGAGCTCTTCCAAATATCTGTGGTAACGTGGAAGTCTTTTTATAACAGGGGTAGAAACCTGTTCATTTTTTTTCATAAATATCAACTCCTGTTATTAAAGAGTTTTCAAAGTATCCATTACATATTGACCGAATTCTTCACAGGTACAACCGGTATCGCGTCCTGTAATAGTCATTTTCTTTTCGGTAATCATACAAATGTCAAGAGCTTTTTCAAGCTTGTCTGCTTCTTCTTGTTTACCAATGTGTGAAAGAAGAAGAACAGAGGCACGAAGCATTGAGCAAGGGTCAGCGTACTGACCGCGACCTTCTTTAACCATACGAGGTGCAGAACCGTGAATCGCTTCAAACATAGCATATTTTTTACCGATATTTGCACTACCTGCAGTACCGACACCACCCTGGAATTCAGCAGCTTCATCGGTAATGATATCACCATAAAGGTTCGGAAGAACAAATACCTTAAAGTCGGTACGACGTTTTTTGTCAACAAGCTTTGCAGTTGTTATATCAATATACCATTCATCTGTGATAATGTCAGGGTAATCCTTTGCAACTTCTTTACAGAGATTAAGGAATTTACCATCTGTAGTTTTAATTATGTTTGCTTTTGTTATAATTGAAACGCGTTCTTTTTTGTTGTTTCTTGCATATTCATAAGCAAGCTTTGCAATTCTTTCTGTACCTTCTGTTGTAGTAACAACAAAGTCAAAAGCGAGTTCGCCGTCAACATCAACACCTTTTGAACCAACAGCATAAGCACCTTCAGTGTTTTCTCTGAAGAAGGTCCAGTCAATGTTTTCTTCAGGTATTTTAACAGGACGAACGTTTGCGAAAAGGTCGAGTGCCTTGCGCATAGCTACGTTTGCACTTTCGATATTCGGAAGGCCGTCACCTGCCTGAGGGGTAGTTGTAGGACCTTTTAAAATTACGTCACAGGCTTTTAATTCTTCCATAACATCGTCAGGAATAGCTTTCATAACCTTAACTCGATTTTCGATTGTAAGGCCATCAATATATTTGAATTCGATTCTGCCGCTTTCAACATCATCCTTCAAAATAAATTTGAGAACATTTGCAGATTCTTTTGTGATGATAGGGCCGATGCCATCACCTCCACAAATACCGATAACGATTTTATCGAGTGATTTGAAATCTTTAAAATCTTTAGTTGCTTTGATTTTTTGATTTCTTTCATCTTGTTCAATAAGAAGTGTTTTAAATTTTTCAAGAGCTGCGTTGATTTGTACTTCGTTCATAATTAGTTGTTCTCCTTTTTTGTGAAATCAAGAAGGCTACCTGCCTTAAGGATGTCTTTTTGTCTGTCAGAAACATCACAAATAAGCTTGTATTCTTCATTTTTTGTTTTGTTAATAAGTGTAATGTCTTTACCGGATGTAAGCTCCTCTTTAATAGCAGGAAGCTGAAGTTCATCATTTACATCAATTTTATCGTAATCAGAAGCATCTTTAAAATTGAGTGGAATAATACCTGCATTTACAAGATTTGCTTTGTGTATACGAGCAAAGGATTTTGTAATAACAGCTTTGACACCAAGGTAAAGCGGAACTAAAGCAGCATGCTCTCTTGAAGAGCCCTGACCGTAGTTTGCACCACCTATAATTAAGCAGCTTCCGGCTTTTTTACAGTTTTCTGCAAAGTTTTCATCGCATTGACGGAAGCAGAATTGAGAAAGATAAGGAATATTTGAACGATATGGAAGAATTTTAGCACCTGCAGGCATTATATGGTCAGTAGTGATATTATCGCCAACCTTGAGAACTGCTTTAGCTGAGAGAGAGTCAGCAAGTGGTGAAGTTTTCGGGAAAGGCTTAATATTAGGACCGTAATAAACCTCTACAGAATCAGCTTCTGCTTTTGTTTCAGCAGGTAATTCTATCATATTGTCATTAATAATGAATGTTTTAGGAAGAGTAACAGAAATATCATCCGTAAGCTCTGTCGGGTCGGTAAGAACACCTGTTATAGCAGATGCAGCAGCAGTTTCGGGACTTACTAAGTAAACCTTACCATCAGCAGTACCGCTTCTGCCTTCAAAGTTTCTGTTGAAGGTTCTCAGAGAAACACCTGAAGAGCAAGGTGATTGACCCATACCGATACACGGACCGCAAGCACTTTCAAGTATACGTGCACCGGCATCAATCATATCGGCAAGAGCACCATTAAGTGCAAGCATATTTAAAACCTGCTTTGAACCCGGAGCAATACCAAGGCTGACATTAGGGTTAACTTTTTTTCCTTTAAGAATTTTAGCAACCTTCATCATATCAAGAAGAGAAGAGTTTGTGCAGGAGCCGATAAGTACCTGGTCTACCTTGATTTTTCCTATTTCTGAGATTGATTTAACATTATCAGGCATATGAGGCATTGCGGCGAGTGGTTTAAGTGTTGATAAATCAATATCAATAACCCTGTCGTATTCAGCATCAGCATCAGGAAGAAGTTCAACCCAATCTTTTTCTCTGCTTTGAGCCTTCATAAATTCATAAGTGATTTCATCAGAAGGGAATATGGTGGTAGTGGCACCAAGCTCGGCACCCATATTGGTTATTGTAGCTCTTTCAGGAACTGAGAGTGTTTTAACTCCTTCTCCGCCATATTCAACAACTTTACCAACACCGCCTTTAACAGATAAAATTCTGAGAACCTCAAGAATAATATCTTTAGCAGCTACATATGGAGAAAGCTTACCTGTAAGGTTAACCTTAATAACCTCAGGAACGGTTATGTAATATGCACCGCCACCCATGGCAACAGCAACATCAAGACCACCTGCACCCATAGCGAGCATACCTAAGCCGCCGCCTGTAGGTGTGTGACTGTCAGAACCTATGAGTGTTTTACCAGGGATTCCGAATCTTTCAAGATGTACCTGATGACAAATTCCGTTACCGGGACGCGAATAACGAACACCTCTTTTTTTGCAAACGCTTTGAATGAATTTGTGGTCATCAGCATTTTCAAAACCTGTCTGAAGAGTGTTGTGGTCAATATAAGCAACAGAAAGCTCTGTTTTTACTTTGTCGATATCCATTGCCTCAAGTTCGAGGTAAGCCATAGTACCGGTTGCATCCTGTGTAAGTGTCTGGTCAATTCTTATACCAACCTCATTGCCTTTAGCATATTCACCATCAACAAGGTGATTTTTAATGATTTTTTCACATAAAGTAAGACCCATTTGTTATTCCTCCAACAAACTTGTTTAAAATTTTAACAAAGTATATTGTATAATTTTTAGTGCTTTTTGTCAACGAAAATCCCGTAAATAAAAGTTTAAAATTAGCCGTAATTTTCAGATATTTTTATGTAATATATACAATATAAAAAAATTTATAAGAAAAAAATAAAATTCCCCAGTTTAGATTTTTCTGAATCTTGCAAATTTAAAGGAATTGTGTTATTATGTAATTTGGTTATTTTCATATTTTTGGGTAACAATATGCTTGGTGATTTATTGTGTGTAACGAAAATACTGAAAATCAATTTTTGAATTTTACAACACCAAACCCTTCGGAAAAGTCAAACGAAAAGATTGATGAGGAACTTGATGCTGTTGCAACTGAAGAAGAAAGTGACGGAAGTGTTACTGTTAATATGAATGGCAAATATGTACATTGCTTAACTATTATCGGTCAGATTGAAGGTCACTATACTTTGCCACCAACAACCAAAACGACGAAATATGAGCACATTATACCGCGTATAGTTGCTATTGAGGAAAATAAAGATGTTTCAGGTCTTTTGCTTGTGTTAAATACAATTGGTGGTGATATTGAAGCAGGTCTTGCAATAGCAGAACTGATTTCCGGTATGAAAAAGCCAACTGTATCCATTGTTCTTGGTGGCGGGCATTCTATAGGTATTCCGCTTGCTGTCAGCACAAAACATTCATTTATTGTTCCTTCGGCTTCCATGACTGTTCATCCGGTGAGAATGAATGGTTTGATATTAGGAGTTCCGCAGACTCTTTCCTATTTGAAGAAAATGGAGGAAAGGGTAGTTGGCTTTATTATCAGAAATTCCAAAATTAAATCTGAGCGTTTCAGGCAACTTATGCTGAACAG